>JAYVNW010000705.1:0-1818 GCA_043758225.1 Candidatus Kuenenia sp.
CCATGACCAGACCCAGGTCCACGACCAACGCGCTTACGTGCTTTACGAGGTTCGATTCCTACGTGTACATCATTCAAAATCACAGCGACACTCCTCGCAATCGTTCGATATGTTCTCGTGTTCTCAGCTTCTTAAGTGCGTCCAGCGTCGCCTTGACCAGGTTCAGCGGATTCGTAGAACCATATGCCTTCGTCAGAATGTCTGTAATACCGGCAGCTTCAACAACTGATCGCACACAATGACCGGCAATGACTCCAGTACCAGGCTTTGCGGGCAACAACAGCACGCGTGATGCTCGATACTCCCCTAAGACCTGGTGCGGTATTGTTGTACCAACAATAGGTACAGACATCTGTGTACGATTTGATTGCTTCGTCGCTTTTTCAACGGCCAGTGGCACTTCGATGGCTTTGCCATACCCATAGCCAACGCGCCCGTTGCTGTCTCCTGTAACAACAAGAGCCGCGAAGCTAAAGCGGCGACCGCCTTTCACCACGCATGCGCAACGACGTATTTGAATAACACGTTCGCCGGAATCACTTCTATTGTCTGGACTGGACACCGTTCACCTCAGGCACAAAAAATCAATTAAAAATCCAAACCTGCTTCACGGGCCGCATCTGCCAATGCCGCCACGCGACCATGATAGCGAAAAGATCCGCGATCAAAAACCACCCGAGATATTCCGAGTTTGACAGCTCGCTCCGCAATCAGTTTCCCAACCTGGCCAGCTGATTCAGCGTCGCTGCCGACACCGCCCGGTCCAGCAATCTCAGCTTCAACAGTGCTGGCAGCCACCAATGTCTTGCCCGCAGCGTCGTCAATAATTTGCGCATACATGTGGCGATTGCTGCGAAAAATTGACAAACGAGGTCGTCCGTGCGCATCGCGAATTACGCGATTGCGAACACGGTATTGACGCCGCTGATTCTGTTTTGCCAGACGAGAATGAACACCCATCGCTCAACCCAATATCAACAAATGATCTGAAAATACTTATTTAGAACCGAATGCTTTACCAGACTTACGACGAACAAACTCGTCCTGATAACGAATACCCTTGCCCTTGTACGGCTCTGGTGGACGAACAGCACGAATGTCAGCAGCAAACTGCCCGCAGGCTTGACGATCCGAACTCTTGACAATTACGTGGGTCGCATCGGGCACTTCACATTTCACAGTCGGCGGCACTTCAAGCACGATCTTGTTCGCAAAACCCACCTGCAACGTCAATTTTGTGCCTGAAAGGTTGGCATTGTAACCCACACCGATAATCTCGAGTTTCTTTTCAAATGGCTTTACAACGCCATTCACCATATTCTGAACCAGACTGCGCGTCAGACCATGCAGAGCACGACTACTACGCTTATCATCTGGTCGAGAAACGACAATGTTGTTTCCATCGACACCAATCTGAATTGTTGGATGGAACGCAAAGCTCAGTTGCCCGGCAGGACCCTTTGAGGTAATTTGAGTCCCCGAAATTTCGACCTTCACCCCTGAAGGAATCGAAACAGGTTTTTTTCCAATTCGAGACATCTGTCAACACCCATCAAACCAAGTAAGCAAACCAACAGATACGCTGCTCAAACCACTGCCACTACCAAACCTGGCAGAGCAACTCACCACCGACACCCTGTTTGTGTGCCTCTCGATTACTCAAGACGCCCTTCGAGGTCGACAGGACGGAGATCCCCGTTCCCTGCCGTACGCCCTTCATCTCTGACACACCGACATATACGCGGCAGCCCGGCTTGGAAACGCGCTCAATGTGCTGAATGACATGTTCGCCATTTGGACCATATTTCAGATTTACCC
>JAYVNW010000706.1:0-9117 GCA_043758225.1 Candidatus Kuenenia sp.
GGTGAATGTCACAGGTTCAAATGTCGGCGCGACGAAAGAGACGGGCGAACCAAATATTGAAGGCGTGAGCGGCGGCAAAAGCGTCTGGTGGACGTGGACGGCCACTGTCGCCGGGCGTGTGACGATAGCGACAGCGGGCAGTTCCTTTGACACAACGCTCGGCGTGTACCGAGGCAATTCAGTGAATGCGTTGACTCGCGTGACCAGCAACGACGATGCAAATGCCGCCGCGAATGACTACACGAGCAAAGTTTGGTTCAACGCGGTTGCCGGACAAACATACCAGATCGCTGTCGACGGATATGACGGTGACTCGGGTACAATCAAACTGTCACTCGATCAGCTAGCCGGGCGTTCAGCTCCGAAGAGTTACAAGCCCACCTCGCTGGCCAGCCTAAGTAATGATGCGGCCGATCTCAGCCACCTGAATTCATTGTATCGACATTCACTGCAAGACAACGGCTCGCGTGCGAATCGTCGAGGCGCAGCTGCGAGTCATGGAGTGGCTGCAACGTCTCACAGACTTCATCAGTTCGCTGAGTCGCCAGCGATGGCTTCAGCAACCGATGCGTTGTTTGAACAGGGCTTGCTGCAACTGCTTGATCGGTTGTAGTGCATTTTGAGTTTGGTCGAGAATCAGGCGGCGTTGGTGTTTTCCATCGTCGCCGCTTTCCGGAGCTGCGGGTGGCCTTGTTTGTGAAGCATCGCTGCATTCATTTCAGTTACACCTGACCGCTCATTTTGGACAACTGTGCTGCAGACTGCTATCCTTCCACGCTTCCAGCAAATCAAGGCAGCATGTGAGGGTTTTAGAGTGAGTGGCGAGCAGAATTCAGCAACACGACTATCATTGCTGTTGCGAGTTCGGGATCTGTCGGATCGGGGAGCCTGGCAGGACTTCGTGGAGTGCTACGCTCCTCGAGTCTTCGCTTGGTGCCTGCGATTTAAGTTGCAGGATGCGGATGCGGCCGATGCGACTCAGATGGTGCTGATGAAACTCGTCGAAGGGCTGCGTTCGTTCGAATACGATCCGCAACAAGGCCGGTTTCGTGGCTGGCTAAAAACGGTGACTCGCCATGTTGCGGCAGATGTGGCACGAAGTTGGCGAGAACGAGGGACGGGTGACAGTCAGTTCCTGATCACGCTGGAGAATCTGGAACAGCCAGACGCCGCTGACGCATTGCTTGAGGAAGTTGAGTTGGGCTATCAACGTGAACTACTTCGTCGAGCTGCCATCGGGGTTCAGGTCCGAGTTCAACCGAAGACCTGGGACGCGTATCGGTTAACGTGCGAAGAACAATTGGCCGCGCTGCAGGTGGCCGAGCAATTGGGAATGCCCGTGAGTGAAGTGTATGTTTCCAAGTCACGCGTGTTGAAAATGCTGCGAGAAGAAATACGAAAAATCGACGTCGCTCATGGAGGTTAAACAAAGCCCGCCCAAACAAAACCCGCAAGTAGCGCCTTGCGACTCATCTACTAAATTAATCCTGTCTCCGCCATGAAACAAACTTGCCCCTCTGCAAAAACTCTCGAACGGTTCCTCAATGAGGAACTGAACGGGCCATTGTCGGAAGAAGTCGCCCGGCATTTGGAGAGCTGTACGAACTGCCAGACCCAGTGCGAGACACTGACTCAGGCAATGGACACGCCGTCCGCTGTTGTCGACTCAGTAAAATCCGAAAGTGTGCTTGATGATCTCATTCACCGCCTGGTCGACTCCCACGGTCGTGCCACGGGTGTCGGTACCGACTCTGCAAATCCGCGACTTCAGTTCGCAGGACCGGCCGACGATCGCGCGCCGCTGGGGCGACTGGGGCACTATGCGATTCAGGAACTGGTCGCCGAAGGAGCTCAGGGAGTTCTTTACCGTGCGCATGACGAGATGCTGAATCGTGCCGTGGCGATCAAGCTTGTTCATCATCGGCTCACTCAATCGGCCACATCGCTGGAAAGGTTTCGTCGTGAGGCCCGGCTGATCGCAGCCGTGCAAAGCGATCATGTCGTTCGAGTTTTCCAGGTGGGAAGCGAACCTGGATTTCCTCCGTTTCTTGTGATGGAGTTCGTTGCGGGTGAATCGCTGCGAGATCGAATCGATCGTCGCGAACCAATTTCTTTTCGTCAGGCGGTTCAGATCGTTCGCGACACTGCATTGGGCCTGCAGGCGGCTCATCAGAAAGGTCTGATTCATCGTGACGTGAAGCCGTCGAACATTCTGCTGGATCAGTCGACGACCCGAGCACGACTCACGGACTTTGGACTGGCCGTTGAAGAAACGGAATTGATTCGGATGACTCAGGAAGGAACCATCCTGGGCACTCCGGCTTATATGAGCCCCGAACAGGTGATTCGGCCTGAAGCCACGGACGCTCGCAGCGATCTGTATTCACTGGCTGTTGTGTTTTACGAACTGCTGACCGGTGAAATGCCATTTCGAGGCACGGTTCGAATGACTCTTCTGCAGGTGGCCCACGAGGAACCTCGCACGCTGAGGCAGTACAACGACGGCATTCCCAAAGATCTGGAAACGATCTGCCTGAAGGCGATGTCCAAAGATCCCGCGTCGCGTTTTCCGGATGCCAGCAAGTTTATCGACGAACTGGATCGCTGGGCAGCAGGGCGAGAAATTCTTTCCCGTCCGATCAGCAGAACTGAACGCTTCTGGAAATGGTGCCGCCGCAATCCCGTGGTCTCGGCGCTGTGCGCGACAGTGCTGGTCCTGCTGCTGACTCTTTCCACCGTCATGACCTGGTCGTCAATTCGCTTTGCCGCATCAAGTGAGGCATCTCGTCAAAGCGCTGTGGCAGCTCAGGAACAAAGTGCAGCGTCGCTGGATACGCTCAGCAAGCTGATCTTCCAACTGCAGGAGCATTTCGATCACGACGAAACCGACATCGACGAACTGCAGAAAGACACACTTCAGATCGCGCTCGCTGGCTTGAGAAAGGTTCGCCTTTCAGCGGATTCGAAGAATGCCCCTCAATTGCCCACCGCCGCAGCGCTTCGGCGGCTCGGCGAATTGCTGTCGCGACTTGGCGAAGACGACGAAGGCCTGAGCTGCCTGCAGCAGGCGGAGAATATTCTTCGCGCGGAGTTAAAAACAAATCCCAACAACACCGTCGCGATGAAGACGCTGGTTGAGGTCCTTTCATCGCGCGATGACTTTGATCTGCAGTCGGCGCAGCGAAACGATGTGATCGTCAGAGAAGCTGTGTCGTACGCACGAAAGCGGAGAGAACTGGATAAGTGCGACGATGCCACATTTATGCTTGCTGGGGCGTTGATGCGGCAAGGCAGCATGGAATTGGACGCAGGCGAGAACAGTGCTGCAGTGAAGTCTCAGCAGGAAGCGATGACGCTTTCTGATTCGCTGACGCATGAGGAATCAGATTACTCCGTCGCGTCTCAACTGAGCTGGCTGACCGCCGCGGAATTTCTATACCTCGCCATGCTTGACGGTGACAGGGTTGTTGCCTTGAAGCATTTGAAAACCGCAATTCAACGAGCGACAGAATTTGCAAAGACGAACCCGGACGACATCGATTTTGCTCTGAACCTTCTGGGATTGCAGGAACGACTGGTCTCGCACCTGGGAGACTTCGACAACGCCGCCGCACGTCAAGAGGCCACCGCTGATTTTGAATCGCGTGCGAAGAAAATCTCGCAGGCTGCGATGGCTGACCGGGAGACGTTCTACAGCGTGTTTGAGACGTTCTCCGAATTCATGGACGATCGTCTGGCCGAGGACAATCTGCTCAGTGCCAAACGACTGGCCATGGCAATGATTTCGATCACGGCAGATCGACTTGAGATTGATCCGAATGATTCGTTTGCCCGCGAGACTTTGGCCAGTTACTGGTCCGATGTTGGGGATCTTAAAAACGTTTTCGAAGATCCGCCGGACGAGGTCAGTGATTGCTACGAAAAATCACTCGGCGAATTTCGAACTCTCTCGACAACTGACTGGTTCGAGGAAGGCGACTGGATCGAGTACCTCGACGTTCTCTTCAGTGCCACCGAGTTCGCATTGGACGCAGAGCATAACTCCTTGACAACACTTCAGGATGAGATAGCCCGCGTGCTGAAGACGATTGACGAACGCCACCCGGACTTCGAGAAAGAGTGGCAGGAGGAGTTCCTCGATCGGTTAAAGGAACTGAAAACACTGCCACGCGAAACAGTGATAAAGCGATGACAGGAAGGAGGCACAATGCCGAGCAGAGAATCAGGCGTCCATTGAGAAGGCCGTCAACTCATTGAGTTGACTGCAATGAATTTCTTTTAAACATCGGTTTTCCGTATTGACACAGATGTAGCTTAGGCTACATTTCAGCTGTAGCGCTGGCTACAAGATTGTGAGGCGAGTCGATTTTGTAGAATTATCAAGCTTAGTTGGGCGATTTTATGAATGTGAATCAAGATATCTTCAACCTTGCGTCGGGACGGCGGCTGGATCGGCTACAGAACCGTCGTATGCGGGGCTTTACGTTGATCGAGCTGCTTGTCGTGATCGCCATTATTGCGATTCTTGTGTCACTGCTGTTGCCGGCGGTGCAACAGGCGCGAGAGGCGGCAAGGCGGACTCAATGCAAGAACAACCTCAAACAACTCGGGCTCGCTATTCACAACTACCACGACGCGCATCAGGTGCTTCCGCCTGCATACATCGGTCAGGTTGGAACATCCGGAGTAGCCAACGGGATCGTCTTTCCTGACGACAACGGAAATGGCCCGTCCGGATTCGGGTGGGGCACTTTGCTGTTGCCGCAGCTCGAGCAGGCTTCGCTGTTTCAGAGTCTGGATTTCTCGTCGCCGTGCTGGGCTCCCGCTCACGCAATGGCAGCGAAGACAAAGCTCACGGCCTTCCTTTGTCCGTCAGCGACCGGCGGCAGTGACGGGTTTGCAGTGGAGCGATGGACAACCGGCACTTCAGCAGCTCCTTCCAATCCCGTGGCATTCAGTCCAGCTTTGAAGTTTTCGCATTCGCACTATGTGACGAACGCAGGAATACATCAACCCTGGGGACGAGCGCCGGCCTATTCGATTGATTTTTCAGTTCCTGAGCCGATCCCCGCCACGGGAACGTTTGCGATCCAGGACGGCCCGTTCTACCGCAATTCAAAAATACGATTTGCGGATGTGACAGATGGATTGTCGTCCACAGTATTTCTCGGTGAGCATAGTTCGATACTCAGCAACAAGACCTGGTACGGAACGGTTCCGAACGCAGCGACCTGCCCTAAAGGCAACTGGCCTTCGGAATGCAACAGTGCCGGATGTCTCGTTGGTGCCCACAGCGGGCCCGACACGCACGACCATCCGCAAGTCATAATTCATGCTCCAAACCATCCCTTCGGGCACACCGACGAGATGTATTCCGAACATGACGGCGGCGCAAATATCCTTCTAGGAGACGGATCTGTTCGCTTCATTTCCGAGTTTATTGACGGCTTTGTCTGGGTGGGACTGTCTACTCGCAACGGAGGAGAAGTCACCGGTGAATTCTAAACCTTTCTATCAAGGCACGCTGCCATGTCAAACTTTTATTGACCGATTGCTGCCAGGATTGAACGCACCGAAATCGAAACGTTCAGTGACACCGTTGCGTCAAAAACGTCTGTTAAAAACGCTGGCCCTTTTGGTCGTCCTGATTTCCAGTCACGGATGCGGTCGCCCACCACAGGTGGTTGATGATGAGGAGTGCTTTTCCGCTGTCGAAGGACTCTGGACGGCAGTCACAACCAAGAGGTCTGATTTACTGGAACAGTCCGCGACCGAACTTGATCGGCTGCACACCTCAGGAAAGCTGTCCGAAGAAGGCCACGATGCCCTCGATGAAATCATCCAGTCGGCACGAGACGAAGAATGGCAGCCGGCGGCGAAGTCGCTCAAGGCATTCATGCTCGGTCAGCGAAAGAGCGCAAAATAGATTCTGAACCCGGACAATTCTCGCTGAGGTACAACGTCTGAAAGCTGAAATTATATTCAGCACAAAGCGTTAGCCCCGGTTTAGGACATCTCATTCCCCAAGAACACCGGGGCAAGCTTCCAATGCCACTCGTTGTAGCAACAAAGTAGCAGGCACACTCCGTGTGGCACCGTCCGTGTGCCGTCCGCCAATTCGCGTGTTTTCAACGGCTGCGGCACCTGGAAAGTGCCTGCTACTTTCTAGCCCGAACGCAGGGAAGTCAGTGGAGGAAGCGGAATTCTTTGTTCTTCTGCTTGAACTTGAGGGGAAATGCGGCGAGCATATTCGTCCCGCCGAGATCCTCCCAAAAAATCGCGTGCAAATTCCATCCGCAATCAGACTTCACATTCAAAAACCAGTGTCCCCAACAAACAATCAAAGACTTTCCCTCGACCCACACCAAATCAACCCCGACCCAGGATTGGTAGAGCAACAGACCTTCGGCGTATTCCTCCGGTAACTCTCCGAAAGGAGATCTCCTTATGAAAATCATCGTGGCTCTTCTGTTCGCTGCAGGAACTGCGGTTCTCGCGGACGACGGTACATTGGATTACTCCCGCGATGTAAAGCCGATCCTTCACGAGCGATGCTGTTCGTGCCATGGAACACTCAAGCAGGAAGCGGGACTGCGCCTGGATACGGCGGAGTTCGCAAAAAAAGGCGGCGACAGCGGTTCCGCAATTGTGCCTCACGATCTTACGGCCAGCCACTTGATTTCGCGTATCTCAACAGCGGACGAAAATGTTCGAATGCCGCCTGAAGGCAAGCCGCTCACGGCCGAACAAGTCAGCCTGATCTCTCAATGGGTTGCTGAGGGAGCTCAATCACCGGCCGACGAACAGCCGGAAGAGGATCCTCGTCAGCACTGGGCATTCCAGAAACCTGTGCGGCCTCAAGTACCCGGCAGTGCCGAACGGCAACCAGTCAATCCCATTGACGCATTCATTGCCAGTCAGCGAACCTCTCTGGAAATCACGCCGCTGCCTCCTACTGACAAAGCCACACTGCTGCGGCGAGTTTATCTGGATCTGATCGGGCTGCCGCCTACTGCTGACGATCTGCAAAACTTTCTAAACGACGATTCTCCAGCAGCCTATCAAAACATCGTCGATAAACTTCTCGCATCGCCTCAGCACGGCGAACGCTGGGGGCGACACTGGATGGACGTCTGGCGTTACAGCGACTGGTACGGCCGCCGCTCTGTGCCCGACGTGATGAACAGTTATCCGATGGTCTGGCGCTGGCGGGACTGGATTGTAAGATCCATCAATAACGACAAACCGTACGACCAGATGATCGTCGAAATGCTGGCGGCGGATGAAGTGCTGCCCGCTGACGATGAAATCATTGTTGCCACCGGATACCTTGTCCGCAGCTGGTTCAAATGGAACTATGAGACCTGGAAAAAGGACCTGGTCGAACACACTGGCAAGGCCTTTTTGGGACTCACACTGAACTGTGCCCAGTGCCACGATCACAAATACGATCCTCTTGCCCAGGAAGAGTACTTCCGTTTCCGTGCATTCTTCGAACCGCTCGAACTGCGACATGATCGAGTCCCCGGGCAGCCGGATCCGGGAATGTTTGAAAAGTACATCTATGGGAAACCGTACGGTCCGATCAAAACCGGCATGGTCCGCGTCTTCGATGAATATCCTGATGCGGAAACGTTCATGTTTTCCAAAGGCGATGCGCGCCTGCGAATCGAAGGCAAGCCGCCGATGACACCCGGCGCTCCGGCAGTTCTGGGGGGCGATCAGCTCCAGACGACGCGTCTGACTCTGCCCATGGAAGCTGCTTATCCCGGCATGAAAGATTTCATCAAGGCAGAGGAACGCAGCAAGCGGCAGAGTGCATTGGAAGCAGCGACCAAAGAGCTTGCGGAGGCTCGAAATTCACTTTCCGCAGAACCAACCGAACTTCGCAACGAATACCAGGCTGCGGAAGCCGGAATTCAGGCAGCTCGAGCCGAGGCCGTTCGATTGCTGACAGAAGTTGGGGACAGCGCCACCAGTTCTGTCCTTGAGGGAACTCAGTCCCTGGTTCTCGACGCGAAAGTCGGACGCCGGGCCCTGTCGCACTCGCTGCCTGACATTGACGCGATGGCAGAGAACGCCAGCGTTACGTATCGCGTGCAGATCAATCAGGACGGACATACAAATCTGCAGCTTGCTTTGGATATCGCTCAGGGGGCCACCGGCGGATATGTGGCCTTTGAAAATGGAAACGTGAAGACCTATTCGCCCGGGGGATTCAATGAATTCGTCGCAGGAACGTACGATCTGTCGAAAGGTCAGAATCGTTTTCAGGTTCAGATGACACTGGACCTGGCGCAGAACATTTTCCTGCTGAACGTCAAATCTCTGAAAGACAATGTGGCCATCGTGAACGCAGTTCCGGCCTCATTAAACGGCTGGAAACCGCAGGCCAACGGCAAACGCGGACTTTTCATCGACTGTCGTCCGGGCACCGAAGCCGTCTACGACGCTCTGACGTTTTCTCAGCCCGATGGGACATCGCTGTTGAAATTCGATTTCGAAGCAACAGAGCCTATCGATGGAAAGGACATCGTTGACACATCTGCCGTCGCCGGCTCTGTACCCTGGATGATCACGAGTTTCTGTGAGGCACCGGCCACCTCCAGAATCACCTCAGCCATTTCCCTGAATCCGGCAGTGCAGGCAGCGGTCGCTCGTCTGACGGCGGCTCGCCAGACGCTGTTGCTGCCAACGCTGAAGATTGATGCGGCAGAAGCGAATCTGCTGGCGGCAGAACTTGACTTGAAAAGCCTGAACCAGCGAATCGAAGCGGACGCTGTGCGGTATGCGAGCGGCCTGCTGTCAGAAGACAAACAGGCAGAACCCGCAGTCAAGGCTCTGATTCATACCGCATGTCAAAATGAACGACTTGCTGCCGCTGCGATGGCCAAAGCCAGTTTGATATCCGCAGATGCAGCGATTGCCGCAGTCGATGTGAAGGCAGCAGCTGCCGCGAAGACCGGTGATCAGCCCACGGTCGATGCCGCCAGCAAGGAGCGGCAGGCGGCCGAAGCCAGTCGTACCTCGGCGATAAATGCACTGAACGTGGCCAATGCGGTGCTGCAGAAGGAGGCGGGTGAATACACACCGCTGTCAGCGAAATACAGGCAAGTG
>JAYVNW010000707.1:0-2901 GCA_043758225.1 Candidatus Kuenenia sp.
GGATCCCATTTGGACAGCGTTACGCGACCGATGCATTCCATGATTCTCATAGTGTTTTCAAATCTCTCTCCAGCCCTTGGGCTGATTGGCTGCTGAGAGTGATCTCAGCAGCTTCAAAATATCTCCGAACGACCAGCCGGATGAGTCCATGCACACAACCTGAGGGCTCATAACGGTTGTCAATGTCAACAGGTTCGTCGCTTTCGTAATCACGGCCGCTCGTACGGATTGATTTCGATTTAGAAGGCACGCGACGATTGAAGGTTCACCGCCGAAGCACGTGACATGACCTTTCGACATGTATTCCAACGCGGCCGACGCGGCAGCAACTTCAGTTGCTGCTGCTGTGGTCGCCCATCCTGCCGTCGTTGCCGCCGGGATTGCTCCAGCGTTGCTGCCGACCACGATAAATGTTCCGCTTGCAGCAGGATTCTTTCCCCCGACAAGACTCGTCAGCCGCACATTGTTCTTGCGGATGAAATCACGTCCCGAAGGAGTCACGATCGCACCAGGCTGCAGCGAAATGGTTCTCCCTGCCGCCTCAGCTGCGACCAATGTGTCTTCGCTGATCACCTTCGCGGCAATCTGCAATGCTGATGTTGCAGCAGGGATCACATCGGTCGTCGTCCTTGACACCACCGGTGCATGTGCAGCCGTCATCGGCACACGGGTTTGCATTTCCCGCATGACGTTCTGGACGATCTGATCGATGAATTCCGCGCTAATGGTCATTATGGTTTTTCAATGTCGCCCTCACGCTCTGCGTGAGGAGGATTTGTTATTCCGCGTCGATTGATTGACAGTGAACCTTGATACTTCATTAATGTTTGTTGCAAGGGGCTCATCACGCCGGAGCGTGATGGCTACTTTCTTACTCTCTTCGCCGGTTCCGGTTGTTCGTCCAAAATCCCCTGGATCGAAAATCGCAGTGGTGAATCTTTTCGACCGGTCAATTCCTGGATGTATTTTGTGTCACTTGTAAAAAAAACATGGTCACCTTGCCGGGCACCCAGCGGGTCGATTGCGAGTTGAGGGAACTCATCTGGTTCGTTGTTGATGTCCAAAGGCTGGAGCACGACCAGCTTCCATCCGGTTAAGGAAGGATGCTTAAGGGTTGCCGTTGCATGGCCGATGACTCTTGCGGTTTGCACGTCGGGGATCCTATACCGTACACCCGTCGCTCCGCCGACGGAAATTCTGGTCGGGAGAGCGAGCGGTCTAAAGTACCTCAAATAATCCTCAAATCATCCACCATGACGCATCTTCGTTGACGAGTAAACGTCATTGGACTTGTCACGCCTTCGCCGGTTGGCGTCGCGATACTGAAGGACAGATATCCTTCACCGCCAAGACCAAGTCCTGCCATGCACGGGCCGTTCTTAACGAACAGTGTTGTATTCATTATGCGACCCATTTTCGTAATCGTGTGCACGTCGCGAGAATGGATGATCGCGGTGTGGCCGAAGCCGTGTTCGTATTTCTTCGCCAGAGCAATCGCGTGATCACTGCAGTTGGCTCTTACAAAAGGAATGAACGGCATCATTTGCTCTTCGGTCACAAACGGATTGTGCTCGTCGGTCTCGCCGTAAATGATCAGCGTGCTCGATGGAATGTTCAGACCAATCTGAGCTGCCAGCCAGGCGGCGTCTTTGCCGATGTAATCTCGGTTGAGCTGATAGTGCCCGCCCGGTTCTTTTGGGGGACCAAATGCCTTGGCTGTGAATGCTGCGACCTGAGCCGCGTTAAGTCGGTAGCCGCCGTGATTAGAAACCGCCGTCATCAACTGGTCGAATATTTCTTTAACTGCGAAGATCTCTTTTTCACTGATGCAGAGCAGGCTGTTGTCGAATGCCGCCCCGGCGACGATGGACTTCGCTGCGTTGTCGATGTCGGCCGTTGCATCGACAACAACTGGTGGATTTCCCGGACCGGCGACGATCGCTCGCTTTGGACTCTGCAAAGCGGCTCGAGCCACCGCTGGGCCACCAGTCACGACCAGCAACTTCACACCGCGATGATCGAAGACCTGCTGAGCGGACTCAATCGTCGGCGTACTAATGATGTTGACGAGGTTCTCAAGGCCAGTCGCCGCATGGATCGCCTTGTTGAAGCGACGAACGCCTTCACTGGCGATCTTCGCTCCGCTTGGATGTGGATTGCAGACGATCGTATTTCCCGCCGCCACCATGTTGACGAAGTTGCCAGCCAGAGTTGGCAGCGAATGGGTCACCGGAGTGATCGCGCCGATGACTCCGAACGGAGCGTATTCTGTGATCATCAAACCGTGTGAACCGCTGATGGCTTCAGTTTTGAGGAATTCAACTCCTGGCACGCCTTTGATGGCTTTTAGCTTGCCGATTTTGTGTTCGAGGCGACCGATTTTGGTTTCTTCAAATTCCAAACGGCCGAGTTCTTCAGCCTGCTCGTCGCAGATTTGCTTGACGATGTTGATCGCGGTTTTACGATCGTCTAACGAGGCGCGGCTGAGTTGTTCGAAACCTTTTTGAGCGGCTGCGACAGCTTCATCGACGGTATTGAACACGCCCCAGCGTGTGTCCGGTCCAGTTGATCCGTTGACCTTTACTGCACCACCCGTCCGCGATGTCAGTTGCGTCAGGACTTCCTGCACAATGTTGCGGATGGTCTGTTCGTTTGCAGTTGCTTGCATGAATTCAAATCCTCTGTTTCTTTTTTCCTTCGGCGAGCGGCAGGGCGTCAGCCCTCCGAGTCATCGCCGATTGATTGTCTTCGAGTGTCAGATTCACACGTCTGCTCGGAGGGCTGACGCCCTGCCGCTCGCCTACAGACTCATTTCCCTCAACTTATCCTGTACCCAAAATGAAACTTTGTCTCGCGTTGGGAACCTGGAAAGAAGAAAACAAAACAGTATCCAGAACGCAC
>JAYVNW010000708.1:0-4580 GCA_043758225.1 Candidatus Kuenenia sp.
TGGTCCAGAAAAGTGGCAACCGCGTCCCGAATGATTGCCCATCGACTTAGTGTTGGATGTGGCGGCGAGCAATAGTCTCGATAGATACTATTTTTAGGATAGTAGCTTGAAGGATAAAGAAGCGGGTTTGAGGAGGCATACGACCAGTCAACACCAGACATATCAAACATCATGGAACCAGACCGGTCGAGACACAGACAGACTTCAACTTCCTGTTGACCTGCAGTCGCCTGTTGCGACGTTGTGAAATTCGCGCGACCGAGTGCTCCGCCGAAGAACGTCGGATAGGCTGCCGTTGTCCCACCATTTCCGATCTTTGAATTCACTCGTACTGAATTATAGGGTGTCGTGTTCGCTGCAAATGTCCACGTACCATCGGTCTGACCTGTGACTCGCCCCAGGGTCACATCGTTAGTGCTGATTTGAAACGTGCGTCCGCCAACTTTATTCAGGTTTGCATACGTTACAGCGGCTGCCTTAGCGGCATTCGCATCCTGAGTCCTTGCCAGTGCTTCAGCTCCGGCCTTCGCGGCCGCATCAGTGGCGGTTCGCAGTTCAGAACGAACCAGCTGCATATAGGCAAAATCGACGCTCATTGCAGCAGCTATCAGGAAACAAAGCAACATCGCAGCAATCAACACATGCGCGGCACCGCGCCGATTTCCAATTCGGGAATCGGCATTCGAAAGAATTCGATTCAAAGATATCTCCTTTGTATTACCCACTTCACCATTTGCGATTCTCGTTTCAACACTGATTGAAATTAAGGCTCACAGCCTCACCATGACAACTGTCGATGTCATTGTTTTTCCAGCCATGAATTGCACTGGGCCATAGCTCAGATTTGATGCAGTAACGGTCAGAGTAACAGTCACTTGAGTGCCTCTGGGAGTGGCTGTCGTAACGCTGGGCGAAAAACTCAGTGTGTACGCTGACACTTTTCGCACGGCCAGAACTTCGGCACATCGTGATCTTGCCAGGACTTCATTACTGCCTGGCCTTGTAATAACCTTGGCAGCTTCGTAGGCCGCCATGTTGACCGACTGGCGCAAAAACACGGCGTTCGCCATCTCCATGGAACCAAACACCAGAGTGACCAGCAATGGCATCGCAACTGCCATTTCAGTAGCAGCTGTGCCCAAACGAGAACGACTCCAGGTCGCCTCGGAATTGGCGCTGACGATCGTTCCTGAATGATGACCGCGTGTTTTCACGACTGAAACTCAAGTATTGAAAATGTGGATTGCCGCATTCTAGATCTCTATGTCACGCGCAGCGGACAAAGTCCCAAACCTATAGACTGGCGTCAGGAATTTCGCGAAGCGCAGGCAATTGCACTATTGTGGGGCCTTCAACGATACTGCAGTCTTGAACGACATGTTGCACGCCGACAACGACATCATCAATTCCCTTCAAGCCTGTTGTTAAATCTCTACCTGAGTTCGCTTGTTCGCCGATTAACAGGCTCCACGAAACAGCCTGAAGAGTCGTTAAATCTGGTTCAACCAGAAATGAATCACCCGAACATAGATGTCCACAACGCGGAATCAATATGTCCCAATCGGCTTGAAGTACAATTCGAGATCAAGGTCATTTTGACGCGGTGTCAGTTTCATCGCCCAAGTTAGCCGCCTCATGAAATAGAAAATTGGCGTATCCTGACGGTCGTTCGACCATTACGAGACAAATACTATGCGTTGGAATTGTCCCTGTCTAAACATCCGAGAGTTCCGGGCGCCTTTGATTTCAAGAGCTTCCCAATGGACGATTCTCCAATGAAGGAGCCACTACCATTAACTCCCCTGGAGCTGTTTCTACTGCAAAGTGCATCACCGCGGGCACCCATGGTAATTGAAGTCGTTTTGCGATTGACAGGTGACTGCGAGCCAGACCTGTACGTCAAGACACTGCAACGCTCAATTGAGCGACATCCGCTGCTAAGCTGCAGAATCAAGATGATAAATCGCCAATGGTGCTGGGTTTCAGGACCGCCAGAACCAGTTCAGCTCAGCCGCAGGCCTGGATCGGTTTTTGAATTGGAGACTGGGCCTCGCAGCAAGTCGATTGATCTGACAACGTCGGCAGGTCTTCACGTTTCAATTGCTGTCCTTAATGATGGTGTCAAAGTCTATATGGACCTGCACCATGCCGTATCCGATGGAAATGGCATGCGGCAGGTTATCACGGACTGGTTTCATCTCTACCACTGCGAAGTCACAGGCACGCCTTCCAAGCTGTCTGAAATCGATCCGGGCCGCCTCGAGCAACGACACCTTTTTCCTCAACCAAAGGCGATTGCCCCTATCAGTACCAAACAGGCGATGATCAATTTCTGGTCAACGATTCGTGGCCGGACTGCACGCTGGGCATGTTCGATGCGTAAGAACAAGCAGTCGCTGAACGATACACACAGTCATTGCGTGGAGATCATTCTTTCGGACGTCCAGGGTGAACAACTTCGAGACAGGTTGACGGCGTGGCAGGTAAAGCTCAACGAGCTTGTTATGGTCTGTTCAATGAGCACCTTTGCTCAACTGGCTCCGGCAGGACCAACGCACCATCGCGTGACGGTTCTCAACCCAATCGACCTGCGTTTGCCCTCTGATCGAGCGTTGTCGGCTGCCAATCGATTTGGGATTGCCTTTATGCGAAGGCAACGTCACGAATGTCTGAAACCAGCGTCTATCCTGCGGGGCATTCACGACGAAATGAGTTGGGTTCGAGCCAACTATATCGGCGTGGATTTCATCAAAGGGCTCGCCACAGCAGCGAAGATTCCAGGCGGCATCAATTTTTTCAGACGAATAGGGCTTTTCATTCCCTCCATGCAATTGACTTGCCTGGGAGACGTTTCGCGCGGCGGCAAGCGCTTAGTTCCGTGGATCGACGGCATGCCGACGTCTGGCGGATTGCAGTTGGCAACGGCCAGTGGCTTTGCTCCATGTTCAGAAAACGTTCCGGTAAGTATCGCGACATGCGAAGCAAACAAGAAAGTGACGGTGACGGTCCGGTCATCCCCACGTTTCCTGACGATGGATCAAACCCACCGATTTGCGGAAATGCTCGTGGAAAGACTCTGTAGTTTTGAACTTCCAGATGAATCTATGCTTCCGCCTCGGGGCGCAACAGCATCGGCAAATGGAGCCGCAGATGAACATGCATCTGGCTGATCACGTTGAGATATTTCCGCAATGCAGACTATGGCTGGCGTATTTTGATGGCGATTCCGATGAATCAATTGCGGCGACAATACATGACATCGCTGAAGCAAAATTCAGCGCTCAGGATTTGCACCGATGGCAACAGTTTCGGCCTGCCACAAAGAAACGCCAATTCCTGAACAGCCGTCTTGCGATCCGTGCCGTACTGAAGAAGGAGTTTGGCAGAGACGCCGGCGACATACGACTTGATTCGGATTCACTTGGATGTCCTTCACTGCAGTCACGTCAGAAAGAACATGTGGCACACATGAGTCTTTCACACTCCGAAAATACGGTTGCTGTCTTGATTTCGGACGGCGAATATCCTGTAGGCGTCGATATCGAAGTTTCCAATCCACTCCGCGCCGATGTCCTGCGATTCGTGGCATTGCATCCGCATGAACAAGTGTGGTGCGATTTGCACGCGGGGCTCGAATCCGAAGCATTGACGACTCTCTGGACGATCAAAGAATCCGTATGGAAAACGATTCGAGGAAAGTATGACATTCTATTCTCTGACATTGCAGTCCAATTTGAATTCGGAAACCCGAGGCCTGTTATCTCCAATTACCCTTCAGAAACCCCACAGTTCCGGACGCAGGTTTTCGTGCAGCAACAGCAACCAATCGTCTCTGACGCAATGTGTTTTTCAACCTCCAATGTTGCCCTGCGCGGCAGTGTGACGCAGCGAATTTATCATTGAGTGAGCCCAGTGGAAAACGTGACACCAATCGTGCGAATCACACCTCAGGCCGTCGTTCGAATACCTGTCATGTTCCATGACGAGCAGAGCAGACTGGAGTTATTTTTGGGGTCTTTGTATCCATTCAGTTGAACAGACTCCGGCGGAACTGCAATGAAAGACTACTTCCGCTGGCGCTGATAGATCTCGGCAAGAATATCTTCGACGGATTTGAGTTTCTTGCCGGACTCCATAATCGTCTCGATTCGATCTCGAGCATCCTGTGGTGAATGGCCGACGCTGATGAGGGCTTCATATGCTTCCGACATCAAGTCAGAAGCAATGTCCGGTGCGTCTGGAATCCGGGCGGCAATCATCAATGCGAACTTTGTCATTTTGCGTCGCAGCTTAGCCACAATGCGTTCGGCCATCGCTGGTCCGATGCCAGGCAGAGTACTGAGCGTTTTGACGTCTTTTTCTTCGATCGATGTCGCAATCTCACGCACTGGCCTCACCATGGCTCGCAACACTTTCTTGACACCCAGTCCATCAACGGAACAGACCTGGTCGAAGAACTCCAGTTCGGCTTCGTTCATAAAGCCAATCATGCGTGGGGTCAGGCGTCCCTGAGCTGGATTGCCTTCCAGATACTCAATTGTTCGCAGGCTGACTTCAGCGTTGACTTTTGCCTGCAGTTG
>JAYVNW010000709.1:0-2086 GCA_043758225.1 Candidatus Kuenenia sp.
CGATGGAGTCTGCCGACGTTATTGCAGGCGGATCGTTTCAGAGATTCAGCGTTTATCGATCATCGTGGGCTGAATCGGATGCTGGTACCGCGATCTCAGGCGTAAACAGTGGCAAAAACTCCTTGCCGGAATGGGTTGTTTGGTGGTAAACTGCGGCTATGAAAACGCTTTTGACAAGTGAGCAGTCCGACGCACTCCAGCAGAGCGGGGAACCGCTTCCGGTTGTTGATCCACGGACACAGCGTGTCTATGTGCTGGTCGATCAGTTTACGCACGATCAGGCAATGGATGCGTTGAAGCGGCAACAGCTTGAAGATGAAGCTGCAATTCGGCAGGGGCTGGACGATATGGAAGCTGGCCGTGGGATGACGATTGAGGAATCTCAAGCACGGACCATCGCTGCACTAGCCCGACTTTCCCAATGAGCTGGAAGTTGGCGATTTCACCTGAGGCTCATGAGGACATCGAATGCAATGCGGTTTGGTGGGCTCAACATCATTCGATTCCACAGGCAATCGAATGGCAGGCAATCGAATGGCAGGCAATCGTGTATCAGCAATTGCGCACCATTCCGGTGATGCCCGAGAGTTATTCCTTGGCTCTCGTTTTATGGCGGGCGCAAATCCATATCAGCACCAGCTCAATCTGCCGCTCGACTACCAATCAAGCATTCGATACCATCAACATTTCCTTCAGCCGGAGCAGATCGACTGATGCAGTTTGATGTTCACTTGTGACGACCGAACCCACTTTACAACCAGGGCGCCTGAGTGTTTTCTGAACTTGGTATTGTCGATGCGATCGTGCTGGTCGGGCTCTTGCTGGGTTCCATCGTCGTCGGAATCCGCGCCGGCAAGGGAACGACGAGCGCGGACGACTATCTGCTCGGCGGACGATCGTTGCCTTGGTGGGCCATTCTGGGATCAATCGTCGCGACAGAAACAAGCACCGCCACGGTCCTGAGCGTCCCCGGAGAAGCCTTTGGCCCGACCGGCATGAAATGGCTTCAGCTTCCGCTGGGATACATCGTAGGACGTACGATCGTCGTGCTGGTGTTTCTGCCTCGGTACTTTCAGGGGTCGCTGTTCACAGCCTATGAAGTTCTGGAGAAGCGATTCGGTACGGCCACACGACGAGCATCCTCGTTGCTGTTTTTGATTACTCGCAATCTGGGCGACGGACTCAGATTGTTTCTTGCGGGGATCGTCGTTCAAACGCTTCTCGGCTGGAACTTCGCTCTCAGCGTGATTGTCATGGGAGTCGTCACGGTCATCTACACAGTCATCGGAGGCCTGCGGTCTGTGGTCTGGAATGACTGCATCCAGTTCGTTATCTACATATTCGGCGGAATCGTGGCCATATTTGTGATCGCCGACCGAATTCCGGGGCACTGGGATACCATCTGGCAGTTCGCGGAGACCAATAAGAAGCTGAATCCGTTCGACTTTCATTTTCAACTGAGCAATCCGTTCACGTTTTGGGCCGGACTGATCGGCGGAGCCGTGCTGACGGTTGGAACACATGGGACGGATCACATGATGGTGCAGCGATACCTGAGCGCGAAGAATCAGAAAGATGCGGGCAAGGCGGTGTTCAGCAGTGGAATAGTGGTCTTGATGCAGTTCGCGCTGTTTCTGTTCATCGGTGTTGAGCTAGCTTGCTTCTATGCTCAGGACGGCAACGTGGCGGCCGAGAAATCCGACCAGATCTTTGTGCAGTTCATTGTGCACCATTTTCCAAAGAACTACGGACTCATCGGACTCATGCTGGCGGCCGTTCTTTCCGCCGCGATGTCGACGCTGTCCAGTTCACTCAACGCATCCGCATCCGCAGTGTTAAACGACTTCTGGATTCCGATGTGCCGAATCAAACCGACGGACGCTCAGCAGCTATCCATTTCAAAATACCTGACAGTAGCGTTCGGTATTTTGCAAATCGGCGTCGGCATCTGGGCGATTCAATTGAGCACAACCGTAGTCAAAGGAGCCCTGACGATCGCAGGATTTTCCGCAGGGATTCTGCTCGGAATCTTTCTGCTGGGTGTGATTTCCAAACGTGCCGGACAACAGGCCGCTCTCATGGGTGC
>JAYVNW010000710.1:0-4502 GCA_043758225.1 Candidatus Kuenenia sp.
CGAACCAACGCGCCCAGTTTCACGATTTTCATTGAACCCGTGTAATAGTCTCGATTGGCTTTCAGGAACTGCTTGCGGTGTTTACGGAACCCGGAAAACGCAATGACGATGCGGGCGGAACCGAAAGTCTCTGAAATGCATTCGTAGATGCGAGCCATGCTTTCCATCGTTCGATGGGAAGCGCGGCGCAGACGTTTTCCAAACAGGTTGAAGATCAGGCCCATGAGCGGCACGACGGTGATCGCCAGCAGCGTCAGTCGCCAATTCACGTAGAAAGCCAACGCCGTGCAGGCACCGGCCTTGAGTGGTTCGCGGACAAGCGTCACGCCGAATACGCGAATGGCCATCGTCATCTGTTCAATGTCATTCGTCATTCGGGACATCAGCGACGATGTCCCGATTCGATTCAGAGATTGGTAGTCCAGCCTCAATGCGGATCGAAAACAATCCTGGCGGATTGAGTTAACGGTCAGTTGCACGACGCTGCCAACCAGCATTTCCTGAAAATAGATGAACAGGCCTTTGAGGAATGTTGCGGCCAGGAGAATTCCCAGAATCAACGCCATGGCGTCGAACTTATCCTTGGGGACATACGGCAACACAGTTCGACGAACCTTGGCCAACATCAGCAGATTGCGTGATTTTTCACTCGCCCTGTACTGTAAATTGGCACGTGCCTTCACCTGGTCTTCAGGAATGGAATCAAGAGCTGCGGTGTCTTCGCGAATCGCTGTCTCCAGCGACATGATTTCATTTTCGACGTAGTCATGCAGACTGTCATTCTGGAACAGCACTTTGACGACCGGGAATGCGATCGAAAGATTCAGGGCCCAAAATGCAGACACAATAATCGCGCAGACAACCGACAGCCCGAACAGACGTCGGTACGGCCAGACATATTTACCAATTCGAACAAAATCCTGCATCATGCAATCCCTTGCGGCGTTGTTACGTTAACACCTTGAGTTTGCTTTTATCCCATGTCCCCGGAAACGGTCAAGATCAATGAAAAACGCAGGAACGCAGAATCTGAGCCACCTCAATCCGCCGTTGACGCCGCTTGATCAATGCCGATAAACTCGGCGAGTTGCAGCGGAGTTCGTGGTTGGTAATGGATTTGCAGCGATGACCGAAGATGAAATGAATTTGATCGTGACGGACATGCATCCGCGTATTACAGGAGTCGGTTCGACCATCAGAACGCTGGTGCCGCATATTCATTCGATTGAACCGTTGGTCATGGTTTCGACAAGGACCATTCCCGGTATTCAATCCATGGGGATCTGGGGAGCTGTCAAAGCGTGCCTGAAACGTCCAAAAAACAAGCCATTTCGAATTTGGCACGCCCGTCGCAACAAAGAAATGCTGCTGGGACTGTTCATCAAGCATCTATTGCGGGGTCAAATTCGCCTAGTCATGACGTCGTGCGCACTCCGTCGACATTCCTGGTTCCCCAGACAGCTATTGGGATCCATGGATGCTGTGATCGCAACCAGCGACGAGGCTGCAAGCTACGTCGACAATGTTGTCGCCACGATTCCGCACGGTGTCGATTGTGATCGATTTCAGCCTGGCAAAGATCGACGCGCTGCGATGCGAGCGTTCAGTATTCCCGGGGAACATGGGATATCAGTGATTGGACGCATTCGACCTGAAAAGGGCACGGATTTGTTTGTCGATGCGATGATTCGACTTCTGCCGAAGTACCCAGCGTTCACAGCCTGTATCGCGGGTAAAGCCACGGTGGAGCATGAACTGTTTCATCAACAACTTCGGTCAAGGATTGAAAAGGCGGGGCTCTCCGATCGCTTTGTCTGGCTTGGTGAAGTTGCGTATGACCGAATGCCACAGTTTCATTCTGCGATGTCGCTGTGTGTGGCTCCCGCAAGATATGAAGGCTTTGGGTTGGTCCCATTGGAAGCGATGGCGTGCGGCGTCCCTGTTGTGGCAAGTCAAACGGGGTGTTACCGGGATGTTATTCAACCTGGTGTGACTGGTAGTTTGGTTCCGTGCAACGATTTTGAAGCCCTTACAGCAGCTCTGGACAAGCTCATGGCGACTCCTGCGATACTGGCCGAAATGGGGAAAGCCGGGCGAACGTCAGTAGAGCAGTCTCATTCATCGAATCTGGAAGCGATTCGAATCGTGGATGTTTACCGCGATCTGTGGTCAAAAGCTGCTTGAGTCGCAGAATCCGCCAGATACTGTCGCCTGATCTTTTCTTGATCGAATTTGGTTTCGGTCGGATTCCGGGCAATTCAGAAGTCGATATTGACCCGATTCGGCCTATTTCGTATCTACCCGGAAGAAATGACGGATACCTGTTTCGCGTGGCTTGTTGTGGTGCGCCCCCAGTAAAAGTCGTCTGCTGTTTGGAGAAGGTCTACCAATGTTCAAGAAGATTCTGGCAGAATTCAATTTCCGCAGCGGCCGTCGCCACCATGATTCAGCAAAGCTGTCGCTGGCTGCGAGACAGGATCGCTACAACATTCGAGCGGCGATTGAATTGAGTCGATTGGGGGCACCTGAAGCACTCAGCCAGTCGCTCATGTTGACACTCGCCGGTCTGCGTGACTATGCCGTCCAGCATGAGATGAACGCTGAGGCTCGGGATTTTATGGAATTGGTAATTCACGAGCTGGAAAACAGCCGCGGACAATGTTTTCAGGATATTGCCGCGTTGTATTTTTCCGGCAAGAAACACGGTGGTTACTTTGCTGAAGTAGGGACTGGAAACGGCGAACAGCTGTCTAATACTTTCATGCTGGAAAAACACTTTCAGTGGCAAGGGATTCTGTTCGAACCAGACCGCAGATTTCATGAATCGATCAGCAACCGGCGGACGGCAAAGCTGGATAAACGCCCCGTCTATTCCTGCGATGATAAAGTGATGGAGTTTCTTGAGGTTTCGAATTCAGGTGAACTCTCAACGCTCAGCGAATTTCGGCGTGCTGACGGAAGGTCTCGAAAGGGCTCCCGACACCAGGTTCGCACAACCACATTAAACTCAGCGTTCAAGATTCATAACGCTCCTCGCGACATTAATTATATCTCAATCGATACAGAGGGGAGTGAATTGGAAGTGCTGCAAGGACTGGACCTGAATCATTACAACGTCCGGTTTCTAACGATTGAACATAACTTTGAAGAGCGCAAGAAAGAGGCGATTCAGGCTTACCTTGCACCTTTTGGATTCCGAACGGTGCTGGAGGCATTTTCTCACATGGACATCTGGCTGGTCCGGTAGCAGACTTTAACAGCCTGAAGGGAATCAAGGATGATCGCCGAAGCCTGCATACTATCACTTGACCGCGCCATCGAGCGGCGACCGCAGGTGAACAGGACGATTGCCACGTGTCCGTTGCCATGCACTGTGATCTCTGCCGTCGATGGAAGTCTGTTGTCTGATGCAGAGATTCACCGAGTGTACCAACGGAAACTGCATTCGCCGAAGTACATCGCAGAACTCCGAAAGGCTGAAATTGGTTGTTTTCTAAGTCATCGCAAGGCTTGGCAGAAAATCGCGACCGGCTCTGCAGACGCAGTGCTTGTGCTTGAAGACGACATGCAGTTGCAGCAGCCTCAATTCAATGCAACTTTGGAATTTGCGCTGTCAAACATTTCACCGGGTGACTATCTCAAGTTTCACGCGGGAGAGATTCATACTCAGGCCACCGTTCTCAAGTCCAGCGGACATCATTCGCTGATGGTGCCAGTCGTCGCACCACTCGGCGCGACATCGCAATTGATCACGCGCGAGGCAGCGCGAAGGCTGCTTGATTCATCCGTCGTCTTTGATCGACCGGTTGACACCTTCATTCAGATGACATGGCTTACCGGCGTTGCAGTAAAACTTATCACGCCATGCTGTATTACAGAAATCTCAAGAGAATTAGGTGGCAGCACGATCAGCCAGAAAAAGAACTTCTGGCCCTGGCTGCAGCATGAATTTCGACGTCCGGTTTATCGAATGCAGATCAACCTTCTGTCGCGATTGCAGAAAAGACGAAAGATTGACTGCCCGGTGACTGAACCGTTGTCGGTTACAAGGTCTGCGCCAATTTCAGATGCTGCTTGAAGTTCACACAAAAGCCAGAGATCCGTATGTTTTCAATCTTTTCAAAGCAGTATCGCCGAGCCCGGCGAGAACGCATCTATCAGGCACATATCGCGAAGCTTTGCCATATTCAGTCTGTCCCCGCAACGAGTCAACACGGCACAGTCGTTGCAGCGATGATGTCGAAAAAGCCGGATGCTCAGCGCGGCAGCTTTATCACTGACACGTTGAACTATATGAAGCCTTGGTTGAACTCGATCAAAGCTACGGGGCTTAAAGGAGTTGTCATACATGATGGCCTGCCAGAATCAGTCATTAGTGCTGCCAGCACAGAGAATATACGATTCGAGCAATGTAGCGCCAGCAACCTGCCAATCCTCTACCATCGCCATTTTGCTGCTATGGAGTTCATTTCGAAACTGACGGATCCTTATGTCATCATCAC
>JAYVNW010000711.1:0-3016 GCA_043758225.1 Candidatus Kuenenia sp.
GCGGTATGCCTGCCGGTTGATTTTCATGTTCGCAAATCTGCAGAACACCGAGAAACTCCGCCGTTCAATGAGTCAGATGGGAATGTGAACAACGCTGCAGAAACCTCCGGTTCAGACGCATCGTCGAACAGCACAGCGGCCTCCGCTGTCCCCGCCGTGGACTGGACACTCGCAAGGAAAATGCTGGGGAATGAGAAGAAAGCACTGGCGGAGTATTCAGGGTTGCTGAAATCGGAAGCTCCGTTGCGTGTGGCAGAAATTCGCCGCGCCATTAAAATAAGCGACTCCAAACTACTGCGCCGCGCCGCCCACACTTTGAAAGGATCTTCGTCCTATTTCGGCGCACAGTTACTGACTGAGGCTGCCCGGGCTCTGGAACAACTTGGTCATGACGAATCCTTCGTCGGCAGTGTCGAATTGCTGGACACTCTGGAACGGGAACTCGCTCGCGTCGTCACGGCCCTGGACACCGGGCCGCCCGAATTGCCGTAAGGAAAAAGTCATGGTGGCAAGATGAGCAAGCCTACCCGACGGTGTTCTTCCGGCAGCCAAAGAAGCTTCGTTGCCGGATCAGTGCTGCGACTTCGGGAGGCACCATTTCTTCCCAGGTTTCATCGCCGTCGTTGATCTTTTTGAGCACGTCTCGGGAAAACATCGGCAGATATTTGTCGTTGAAATTATTCAATTGCTCGATGCAGCCCTTATCGACCAGATAACCGTAAAGTTTACGCAATTGAGGGGCGACTTCGAAGTTCTGGACAGCCGTCAAGTCTCCAGTGGCAGGGTCCAGTTCAGGGTAGATGTAGAGCTTTAGGTCGCCCTTAAACAGGCGGCCGAACGATTCCAGAATTCCGCCATCCAGATGAACGTAATACTTCTCGTTGAAGAGTTCGCGGAGCGTCGGAATTCCCATCGTGATGCCGATCCGTTTCTTTGTATAGCGGGCCAGATACGCGGCAAGCCGGTAGTACTCAAAGTAGTTAGAGATAAGAACCGTCATACCTACGGCAGCCAGCAGATCCACGCGAGCCAGAAAATCACGATAATCCAGGCCCTTATCGGTCAGCAGATTATTCATCGTAATTTCAAGAAGCTGCACAACCGGCTCACCTGCCACGCCCGGCTCCTGCGAGAATTTTTCGTAAGCACAGCGGAGCATGTCAATGTTGACGTGCGTGACCGGCCGAAAACTTCCGCGTTGGACGAGAATCGATTTCTTGTAAAGTACTTCCGAAGGCTGAAGCATTGTCCCGTCGGCAGCAAACATCGCGGCGTTGCTAAGCCCCAGTTGCACCAGCATCAAACTCATGATCCGGTTATCGACATGCCGGAACGCGATCCCGGAAAACTCGATCATATCGATCTCAATACGCTGAATACTGAGACTATCCAGCAGCGAAACGAGCAATTGTTCGGGTTCCTGGTTCATGAAGAACGCGCCGTACAACAGATTCACGCCGACAATGCCCAATGCTTCCTGCTGCAGCGAGTTCTCCGAGTCAAGCATCCGCACATGGATGAGAACCTGACTGTCCTGATCCCTTGGGTGCGCCTGAAACTTGACTCCCATCCAGCCGTGACATTCGTTAGTGCCCTTGAAATTGCGTGCAGAAACAGTGTCGGCAAAGGCAAAGAACGCAGTGGTGTCGCCGCGTGGTCCGCTGAGCTGATTCAGGCTTAGCGCAAATTCATAGTCCAGCATGCTCTGGAGTCGCTGCCGACAGACATAACGCTCACACGAACCATAATACGCATCGCTGACCGTCATGTCGTATGCGGAGATGCTCTTGGCGATTGTACCTGACGCTCCGCCAGCGCGAAAAAACCAGCGAACGACTTCCTGCCCGGCTCCAATCTCTGCGAACGTACCGTACCGCCGCGACTCGAGATTGATCTGTAACGCCTTCCGTCGCGTGTCCAGCAGTTCGGGCGGCTCAGTTTGTTCTTTGATCAGCATCAAATCATCTCACGAAAACGTGTTCAGCCTGCGGGAACTTTGTCTGCCGGACCGGGCACCGACAGAGCGTCGTGCATTGCCTGATATTTTTTCTTTAGCGCCAATTCCAGGTTGACAATTCTCTCGGCCGCTCGAAGGCGAACATGAAGCTCATCCTGATCAAATGGCTTGCTGACAAAGTCGTCGGCCCCGGCGTCCATTCCAGTCACAAAGTCGTCCTTCTGAGATCGCGAGGTCAGGAGAATGGCATAGACGTAATGATCGAGAGGATGTTGGCGAATGCGCCTGATCAGCTCCAGCCCGTCAAGTTCCGGCATCATCCAGTCGCTGATGACCATCTGAAAATCTTCCTGCTCAAACAGCCGCCATGCCTCGGCGCCGTTCGTCGTGACAAAAACCTCATATCCCCACTTCTGCAGATAGTTCTGCAGCAATCGCCGGGAGACCGGATCATCGTCCGCGACGAGGACTTTCATAAGAATTCTCCGATCTGCATTTTGATAATCATGAACGCCATCACAATTTGGAAATCCGGCTATCCTGTTGATCTCCAATATATCCGGCACGTCGCTGTGAAACTTTGATTGTGCACAAATTTCTCGTCATTTTCAGATGGCGACCACGGTACTCAGTCAAGGCCATCTATTAAGTGTAATCCATGCATTGAGATCCTGCGACTAGCCAGCAACTGCGCACCACGCAGCCAACGGAAAAGCCTCCGCCCGCATATAGCTGGTTGCAGAATCATCACTTCCTACCCAACAGTTGCAGAATCAGTATTTTTCAATGATCCTCATTCAAACACAACAGGCGAGCGGCAGGGCGTCAGCCCTCCGAGCCAACCACCCATCCACGACCATTTTCAAACCACGCATCAACATGAATCTCGCGGGATGCTGCAGGGCGAAGGCCTGGCCGTGTCGACTCCCCCAAGGCTCTTGACGGGTGTGGTCGAGGGCAAGCAACCCATGGTTACGCTTGCCAATGTTCCGTCAAAACTTTCGCTGAGTTCATGTCTGGCTGCCCGAAATGGTAGGTAACGCGATTTGTGCGTCACAA
>JAYVNW010000712.1:0-3134 GCA_043758225.1 Candidatus Kuenenia sp.
GCCATGATTGAATCATTGGGTGTACTGCTTAATTGTTGATACTGTCGCGAGGGTTTCTAATGATGTTCATGTATGTCGTGTCGTCTGTTCTGGGAAGCGACTTCTGCAAGATTTCCAAATCAAAGCAGATCGTTCCTTCAGGTAATTTGGCCGCCATTGGACGGATGGTCATATGATGGTGTTCGACGACCATGAGAAGTGCGCAATAAGGGACACTGGAACGAGTCCAATTCTAGTTTCGCACGTGTGTCAAACAAGTTATTGAGTGGATTAGTGCGTCGGCATCGAGGAGTGTGGCCCTACTTGCGGCGATCAGGCATTGAGGGGACTGGAATGACGTTGCAAAGCAGGTACTGGGGATTTACCAGCATTCGCATCTGGAGAGTTGTTGAATTTAGGTAGAATGTGAGGAACCATTGACGCGCGCTGTCACATAGTGAACGCCCACTTTTAACCGTTTCAATGTTTAGGTCCGTCACAGGCGATACATTCCTTAAAGATGTTGTCGCTTCAACACAAGGATGGACGGACGATGAACGCCAGCCGAATTTTGCTCGGAAAATACCTGAAAGCATGCCTGCTGGTCGGGCTGATCTCAGGAGCTAGTGCGACGCCAGCGCGGGCCCAGTATGGTCCATTGATCGCCGGTGCTGGCCCGGTCAATCGATCAATGGGTGGCGCTGCCACGGCAGCTCCGTTGTCTGCCGGCGGCGCATTGATGTGGAATGCCGCCACTTTGTCGGGTCTGGAAGGTTCGCAAATTGATGTGGGTGCGGAATTGTTATTTCCGCATGCAACACTTTCATCCAGCGTGCCTGCCAACACTTTCGGTCCGGGATTTCCGCCGATTGACCTGAGTGGTCAAACACGCTCGAGTGACAGTGTCTTCGCACTTCCCACGATCGCTTTGTCGCATCGTCCGGATGGTTCTCCCATGACTTATGGTTTTGGAGTCTTCGGAGTCGCGGGGTTTGGACTAAATTATCCGGGCAGCCCAATCAATCCTGTGCTCACGCCACCGGCTCCCAATGGACTGGGTTTTGGACCAATCTTTTCGCAGTACCAGGTCGTGCAAATTGCACCGGCTCTGGTGTACGACGTGAATGATCAGTTTTCTGTTTCATTTAGTCCGTTGCTGGACATTGGCAGTTTGCAGGTGGACCCTTTGGTGGTCGCTGCCCCAAACGATGCCAACGGCGACACATTCGCGACGTATCCAGCAGGCATGCATTCTCGTCAGGCCTGGGGAGCGGGTTTTGCCTTCGGGACCTTTTACAAAATGGACGACTGCTGGAGCTTTGGGGCGTCTTACAAGAGTCCACAATGGTTCCAGTCATATAACTTCAATACGACGAACGAACTCGGTCAGCCTGGCGCCGCAGCTTTCAATCTTGATTTACCATCGATTACGTCGATTGGGACATCGTACAAAGGCATTGATCGAGTCCTATTGGCTGCTGATCTGCGTTATCTTGACTTCGCGAATACCAACGGCTTTGGTGATTCCGGCTACGCTCCCAACGGAGCATTGAACGGGGTTGGCTTTCAAAGTATTTTTGCTGTCGCGTTGGGAGCTCAGTACCAGATCACAGATGCGACGTCTTTGCGACTTGGCTACAGTTGGAATGAGAACCCAATCCCGGCAAGTCAAACGGCCGCAAATGTGGCCTCGCCGCTTCTGGTTCAGCACATCCTGAGCGCCGGTATGTCATATCAGGTGACGAGCGCATTGTCGTTATCTGTGGCGTACATACATGGTTTTCAGAACTCAACAACCGGCCCGATCGTATTGCCTGTCGGAGCCATCCCCGGCACATCGATGACGAGTACCAGTTCTGTCGATTCTTTCATTATCGGAGCCACAGTCAAATTCGGCGGCCCAAAATGCCGTGCTCCAATCACATGCGGCGATAGCCAATAGCATTTGTTGAACTACTACCGAATCTGATGCGGGCTATAGAGTCCTTATCAGTTCGACGGATTATGCCCGGACTGACCAACACGTGAAGAGGAATTCGATAACATCAGTCCACATTCATGGTCTTCGAAATACTGGTGTTTGCAAAAAACCAGACGTTCTCAGAATCCTGGACGTCACGAGTTTGTCCTCTACAATGCTGGCATGTCGTTCGTTCCGCTCCAGAGTCTTCTGCTATTCCGCTGATTGTTCCTGCCATGCTTGAAATTCCTGTTGTTCGCTGGGGAAAGCCCTACGAGTCTCTCGAAAAGGCTGATGTTATTCATTTTGAAACCGGCGAAGTCATGGCCAGGATGCATCAGGCCAATGCAGGGCTGGTGCAGATGGATTCTCGAAAGTCGAATAAGGCTCGCGAGATTCTGAAACAATTCTCTATTGCCGACCTCATCAAGAAGTGCGAGCAGGCGGCGGACTATTACCTGACGGCGAATCTGCCGATGGGGACAGGCACGCAGACTCCGGAAGAGTTCTGTTCAATACAGTCGGCGACGACCGGTTTGCCGCTGAATATGTGCCGTGCGAACATGTCGAAGAATGCATTCGTTCTGAAGCACATGGGCGATATGCTCGACGCTCTTACGCGAGGCCTGCCGCTGGATATTTTGTCTCGCGGTTATGGTATGGAATCGCGAAACGTCATGGTCAGCTTCCAGGCGACGACGTCGACGCTGGGTCTCGTGCTGCCTTCGAATTCACCAGGCGTGCATACGCTGTGGCTGCCTGCGATTCCGTTGCAGATCGGCTTGATTCTGAAACCGGGATCGTCAGAACCGTGGACCCCGTATCGTATGTACGAAGCTTTCGCGGCAGCAGGTGTTCCTCGCGAAGCATTCTGTTTGTATCCAGGTCCGCATGATGTCGGCAACAAGGTTCTGGAAACCTGCGGTCGCGCGATGATCTTCGGTGGCCAGGCGACGGTTGATAAATACCACGGCAATCCGAGAGTTCAGGCTCATGGCCCTGGATTCAGCAAGATTCTGATCGGTGACGACTGCGTCGATCGTTGGGAAGAGTATCTTGATGTGCTCATTAAGAGCGTACTGATGAACGGCGGACGCAGCTGCATCAATTGCTCGGGCATCTGGGCGTCGCGACATACAGAAGCGATCGCCGATGCCATCGCGAAGAAACTCGGCCCGATTGCTCCACTGCCAAC
>JAYVNW010000713.1:0-2179 GCA_043758225.1 Candidatus Kuenenia sp.
AGCAGCAGTATTGTCGAATCTTCAATCATCGGCAATGTGTTGAATCGATCCTGCAGGTAGGCGACTTCGTTTTGTGCCGCGACCATTGCCTGATACTTACCAAGCATTTCGCGATACGACGTATCAACTTCTCGAGTTGCGATTTCAACTTCTGTCAGAGATGTTTCCACAGTCACGCGGAAGGCACTGATGGCACGTTTGAGTTCCCATTGACGCTGCTCCATCTTTGCCCTGGCGGCTCGATTACCCAGAGGTATATCAAATTCAAATCCTGCGGTGTATCCGGGGCGGCCAACAGAGAATTGATCACTGATGGATTGGTCAATCTGTGAATGAGCCTGCAGTCCGGCGACATATGATGTCACGATGAAGTCCAGTTTCGGGAGCAATTCGCTCTTGCTGACGCCAATCTGAACACTGGACACTCGCATCTGGCGAATTGCTCTCGAAATATCGGGCCGATTCACCAGTGCGGTTTCGAGCGTTTCTCTCAATCCCGTTGGCGACGGCATTGCTGCAGGCGATTCCGTTGGCGTAAATTCCAGAGGGCCGCTGTTGATCATTGCAGGATCATTGACCAGCAGTCGCAACTGCGATTCGCCGTTGCGGATGTCAGTCACCGCTCGCTGCATGCGAGATTCCGCCCTGGCGACGGCCGCGCGAGCCCGCAGGATCTGACGCGGAATCGTATCGACCTGATTGCGACCCTCCAGTGTTTGAAGCACCTTTTGAGCTGAAGCGAGCAACTTCTGTCGCTGAAAGAATTCGGCTCGAGCGCGATAAAGATTCCAGTAGGCTTCCGTCACGCGGTAAAGGTGAGCCTGCAGATCCTGCAATGTTTCATCGCTGGAGATATTGGAATTGATACCCGCCAGGACAATCTGATTCTGATTGTAGACGGTCCCGGCTCTGCTCAACAGTGGCTGCCTGAAACTCAATTCCAGGCGTGATGTCGATTGAGCATTCGGCTTCAGGAATATCGAGTTGTTGTACTGGTGCCCGACAGACTGGGCGATCTGAAACTCACCACCGGAAGGTGTGCGGCGTTTAAATCCACCCTGCGAGTTTACGGGATGGTCACTGAAGCGTTTCGAATTGTTGCCGGTCGTCAGTGTGTTGCCAATCGGGTCATTGAGGTCGCTGTATTTCGCGTTTAAGAAAGTTCGCCAGTCAAAAGCTGCTTCTTCCTGACGGACAATTGTGTACTGCACTTCCGGATCGGATTGCAGAACCTGAACCTGCGGTGCATTTGCCAGGGCCTGTTGGACCAATGTCGCAACTTCCACAGGTAATGTTTGAGATGCCAAACCTGCGCTCTGACGAACCAACGGATCCCACCATGCTATAAAATCACCAGGTAGATGGACAGAAGGAGCCGGGGTCGGCGAATCTTCCTGTCCAATCGGCATGCGTTTCGTTCGCCCGTAGTAAGGATCCATCCACGGTGGCGCATCGCTTTCAACTGTGGCGCGGAAGCCAGACGCACCCGGCGCAAAGTGTGCATCTGGACGACGCGGCACTGGTGCTGCGATGCTGCTCATCGGCTGCCCAGCGGGAGACTTGTCTGAAGGTGACACGACGTTCGAACCGTTGTCAAAGGGTTGGGCCGAGTTTTGTATACCCAGGTTTGGCTCACCACTTTCCGGTGCAGCCATCTGCGTTGAACCTAAATCAGATTCATCAGGATTGATCACGCGGAACGAATCGCCCGGCGGAATGGATAGATGACCTGGATTCTGAACTGGTGGCTCTATACGACGGTATGGCGGAGGCGTTACTATTTCGGATGCAGGGACTTCGGATCCAGGAACTTCGGGTGGAATGAGTAAAGTTCCATCTTCCTGCACCTGACCTGGTGATCGTAGATTGCTTCCGCTTGCCGGGCGAATCATCCCTCGGCTGCCTGGTCGATTCAAATTTGAAGCTGCGGCTTTAGAACTACCGTTTGCAGATGGGAATGGTCGCTGCAATGTACCTCGGCCAGGTGTAGAACTTGTCGCAGGTTCCGCAGGCACCGTGCGTGTTGATCTGGTTGTTGGTCCTGCGAATCCTGAGGCTGTGTCTGGAGCACGCCATGCGGGAACCATGCCAGTCTGCGTATCAACGCCGCGTGGCAGGATTATCATTCCAGATCCACCAGTCGGTTCGTTACCCAGCTGTGCAGCCTGGAGCATTGATT
>JAYVNW010000714.1:0-14356 GCA_043758225.1 Candidatus Kuenenia sp.
CGTTCATTCCTGATTTTAGCCCCAACGCTGAGGCCAGCCACTCGACGAGCCAAAGGGAGTTTGCGCCACCACTGGCGTTTGCAACCACCCAATCCGGATTGTAGGCATTGGAGCGGGGAAACTCGTCACGAATGAACCGACTATCGAGTGTCATGATATTTTTTCCGCCGAACGCCCACCATCAGCCGGTTGTGGTCGTTGATCATCAAAACGACTGCGGGGCCGACCACAACTTATGGTCAACCGCACACGAGAACGATGATCGTTGGAAGGCAGCCTGTCAACTGCGACTCCGATCGCATTGTCAATACGTGATCAGCCACCTCTCTATTTGGTGCGCAAGGAATGCCGGGAATGCCTCAATCAGGATACATATCCCGATCGATCCCAGCCGGTGGCGACGACTTCTTGTTCGGCCAATTCTCGGACATCGAACCTGGCACGAAGTTGGTAAAGGATCGAAGCCAGGCCAAATTGCTGCCGGTTCATTGTCGCCGTGCAGGGGCGAGTGCGCACGAATCGAGTCCGTGCGAGTTGCATGAAAAGTTCGTAGCCACGACGGAAATTCTGTTCGTCACCGAAATCGAATTCGCCGCCACAATAGCGTGAGCCCCAGCACCATTCCGCAAATTCGTCGAGCAGCTTCATTGGTGCCGCCGCTTCATCGGTGATCTGTGACCAATCGATCATCGAATCGAGCACGCGCACCGCGTTTCGCAAGTGCGTCTCGGCGAGTTGCTTTTCGTTTGCATCGGCTGCCTGAAACCAGCTGCGAACCCAGTAAAATGCGTACGCCGCGGCGATTTTGGCTTGCAGCGAACTCAGCAACGAAAGTCGTCGCCAACGACCGATCGGAACAGGTCGCATCGTCGCTTCGCGAAGCGGTCGGTGTAGGGAGGAATCGTGCGACGTCTGGAGTTGTTCGTGATCGGGAAGGGCGTCGAGCAGTTGGGAAATCGTAAGGGGCATGGGAGGCTCCGTGAGAATAGTGTTGTGTAGTAGGTGCCAGGTAATAACGGGTTGAGATGACAGGATTCCAGAACTCATATTTTCGCCGTGTTTATTCCCCTTGCAGCCAACCGACGAACATGGCGATCGATTGGTCGAGGAGAGCAAGCGAGTCTTCTTGTTTGGGGGACTTGTCATTGATCCAGTGGGCGAGCACGCCGAGGTACAGTGTCCAATACATCTGGCTCGCGACCGGCGTGAACCGCTGAGCGTCGACGAACGGACGTGCGAGTCGCTCGACCATTTCCAGGTGTTCCGTACGTAGTGTTTGACCAGCATCGTCCGCTGCTGGTTTCGCAAGCGGCGACCAGGTTGTCTCCAACAATGGCAGCAGAAACCTGCGATAGGGCTTGAGCAGCCGCATCGAGCTTGCCGCGTGGGTAAAAAGGGCTTCCTCGAGCGTGTCGTGTTGATCGGGATTGATCTGGGCCGCAACCGGCTGCGCTTCCATCACCATGCAAGTGACGATCGCTTCCTTCGTCGGGAAATAGTTAAAGAGAGTGCCGGTCGCGATATCGGCGTGTTTGGCAATTTCGCGAGTCGTCGTCGCGTCAAAGCCGACCGTGCGAAACAGTTCCTGGGCCGCCGCGAGAATCTTCCGCCGCGTGGTTTCTTTTGCATCAGCCGTAATTCGCATCAGTGAATCCTCGTTGACTCTCCAGGCTCTGCACAACGTTACAGCCATAGCGTGCCTTATTGTGATCATGCTCATATAATAGACGAGAGATCGGCATTGTCAATCACTAAATTGAGCGTGCTCACAAAAATATGCAGCTCGTGAAATTTTGGTCGTCAGCAGATCCGGAAGAACGCGATTTCCGCGCCTGCTAATGGACTCTCCGTCGGCACCAGACGAGCAATTTTACCCCCGTCCGGATCGCGAGTCGGGCCGCCTGGGTGAATGTCGCAAGTCGTCGTTGCCGTGATCGCGGCATTGATGTTGGCTTTGATGACAGCCATGATCCAACTTCTCGGACGCGATCACGAACGGTTAACCCGACTTCCCCAGAAGTTTCGAAATCCGACATTGGGCGAAAAAACTCTGGTGTGTTTTTGAGTCAGGTTTTTGAAAACGCCCGTGTTTGGAAATTCAAAACGTGATGTAGTGAGCACAAGATATATATCGCTTCGTTGCCAAATCTCCTGCAAATCGTCACAATCCCGGGGCTTCCTGTGTTTCTTCCACCCAGTCAATCAAGCCGTCGAAAAGGATGTGATTGCCGTGATTCGTGCCTATTGTGCTGCCACGCGATCTGTTGTTTGTGGTTTAATCGTTGTGCTGACGACGTTGTCGGTCATTGTCGGATTGCCGTCGCTCAGCAGTGTCGCTTCTGCTCAAAGTGATGAATTTCCGAAAGCCTTCAACACTGATCCGCCGGATTCGAATCCTCCATCGCCAGAAGAAATGGTGAAACTGATTGAGCTGCCACCGGGATTTAATGTGACTCTATTTGCTGGCGAACCCGATGTGCAGCAGCCGATCTGCATGGACTTCGACGACAAGGGACGTCTGTGGGTTGCCGAATGTTACACCTACAGCGGCGGACCGTATGAAACAAAGCTGCGTGATCGCGTTGTGATTCTGGAAGACACTGACGGCGACGGCAAACAGGACAAACGAACCGTGTTCTGGGACAAGGGCTACATGCTGACCAGTCTCACCTGGGGCTTCGGCGGGTTATGGGTTCTGCATGATGGGACTCTTTCATTTATTCCCGATAAGAACGGCGACGACGTTCCGGACAGCGACCCCGTGGTGATGCTTGATGGTTGGAGCAAGGACTGCGGACATAACTTCGTGAGCGGCCTCATCTGGGGCCCAGATGGTTGGCTCTGGGGTCGCCATGGGATTGTCGACACGTCGTATCCGGGAGTTCCGGGAACTCCAAAGGAAGAACGAGTCTTCATGAACTGCGGCGTTTGGCGTTATCACCCCACGAAGCACACCGTCGAGGTAGTCTGCAACGGCACGACGAATCCGTGGGGGCTTGATTACAACGAAGACGGCCAGTTCTTCATGACGAACAACGTGCAGGGACACTTGTGGCACGTGATTCCCGGAGCCCATTATCAGCGAATGTACGGTCAGGACTTTAATCCGTACGCCTTCGAATTGATGGACATGACAGCCGACCATTATCACTGGGATACAAAAACGAAGTGGAACGAAAGCCGCGACGGCATCGCCAACGATCTCGGCGGCGGCCATTCGCACGTCGGAGCGTTGATCTATCAAGGCGACAATTTTCCTGCCGAATACCGTGGCAAGATCTTCATGTGCAATACTCACGGCCGCCGCATCAACGTCAATCGTCTCGACCGCGAAGGCAGCGGTTATGTGGGTCGCCGCGAGCCGGATTTCATGATCGTGAAGTCGCCGTGGTTCCGTGGTATTGATATCAAGGTGGGGCCGGAAGGTGCAATGTATGTCTCCGACTGGTCCGACAACGGTGAGTGTCATGACCATGACGGAGTGCATAGAACCAGCGGTCGGATTTATCGAATTGCGTATGGGATTCCGAAGCTAACAGCTGAACAGACCGATGCACTCAGCGGCAAAAACAAGTTCGCGTTTCTTAACAGTGCCTGGATCCACAAGGGCGATTGGTTTGGCCAACATGGACGTCGCGTTCGTCAGGAAATGCTGGCCAGCGGCGATATGTCAGGACGGGCCATGGATTCCGAGAAGAGCTATGCAACCGTCAGTCGACTCCTCTACACAGAATCCTTTGGTGGAAACAACAAGACGCAGATAGACGGTGCGATGCGATCGGAAGATCCCCTTGTTTTAGCTCAGGCGATTCAGTTGGTCGCTGATCAACCAACTCGCGTGAAAGCTCATTTATCCGCAGTCAAAGAACTCGCAAAGAAGCCGCAGCCTGCCAACGTTTTGCTGTCTATGGTTTCAATCCTGCAAAAACTGGACTCTGCCGATCGCTGGTCACTGACTTCGTCAATTCTCGGTTGCCCGGAAAACGGCAAATCAATTGCGGCTGAGAATCAACTGACTTTGATGACTTGGTATGGACTTGAGCCGGTAGTCTTTCACGATGGTGCTCTCGCGCTACTGGATTCAAATCCAAAGCTGCAGCAGTTTGCAGTTCGACGTCTCGCAATGGAAATCAGCGAGAAGCCCGACGCAGCCGCCGCGACATTGAAGTTCATCGGCACGAAAGCCAAAGGAAACAAAGAATCTGAAACCTCTGCTGCTACCTTGCTGACATCATTCAAAACTGGACTTGCCGGGCGAGCCAAAGTCGCTGCGCCAAAGGACTGGGCTGCGATTGAGAAACTATTGCGATCATCAAAAAATAAAGATGTTTTGCTGGCGACCGATTCATTGGCCGTACTATTTGGAGATGGTGCCGCGATTGCTGACCTTCGAAAACTCGCTTCAGACGCCAGTAACGACGCCGTTGCTCGTGAACAGGCAATTGCCGGTCTGGCTCAGGTGAAGGACAATGATTCCGTTCCAATGCTTTATAACTTGCTTAACGACCGAGCCGTCGTGGATTCCGCAATTCTGGCATTGAAGAGTTTCGATCATCCAAATACAGCGAAGGAACTGCTGAATCGATTTGGTGGCTTCAAGGACGGCAACAAGAGCCTCGCGATTGACACAATGACCAGCCGAGATTCGTACGCGCTCGATCTGATTGGCGCCATCGAAGCAGGTCGCTTTGATCCGCGTGAACTTTTAGCGAGCCAGGTCCGTCAGTTGCTGGCATTAGGCAACGAACATATCAAAACTGTGCTCGAAGCCAAATGGGGCGTCATCCAGGAAACTCCGGAAGCTCGCCTGGCTGCCATCGAAAAATGGAAGCATGAGCTCACACCTGAAAACCTTTCCAAAGCCGATCGCGAAAATGGAGCGGCGCTGTTCAAGAAATCCTGCGCGACGTGTCACAAGCTGTTCGGCGAAGGTAAAGCGATCGCTCCGGATCTCACGGGTGCCAACCGCAGTAACCTGGAGTACCTGCTGATGAATATCATCGATCCAAGTTCCGTGGTGCCGAAGCAGTTCACGACATCCGTGATCGCTCTGAACGACGGTCGAGTCATCACGGGCGTGATTGTCTCAGAAACTGATCAATCGGTGGTGGTTCAAACCGACAAGGAGCAGTTGACGCTGGCTCGCAGCGACGTCGAGGAATCAAAGAACAGTGGCAAGTCACTTATGCCAGACGGCATGCTTGACCCGCTCACGCCGGAGCAAGTCCGAGACCTCTTTGGCTTTATGATGCCACCAAAATAGTTGGGTGATTATCACTTCTGGTTCCGAGGCTCCAGCCCTGGAACGGAAAGCGATGGAGGCTACTGCCTTGCGGATTGTGGCGGAAGGCTGGAGTCTCGGACCAAGCCCGTAAAACATGTTATTGGGAACTCACTGCTGCGTTGCTCACAACCCGACCAGATACGATGGTCGCGACTGGTTGGTATGCCAGTGTCGGATTCATTCCTGTTGTTCCGTTTTCTTCAAGCTCTGTAATTCGAAACACCGTCAAATTCGCAGTCTGGCCCTCGGCCAAAGATTCGACGTGTCGATTGAGCAACGCGGAGGGGCGAGTTGATGCCAGCTTCCATGCTTCAGGCAACGAAACACCACACATCAACATAAATCGAACCACGCAGTCGCCGGTTGTGGCTCCGGAACCGGCGAGGAATTGCGTTTGTCCTGCGACTACGATTCGTCCGTCGTCCAGGATATCGACTTCTACATTCCCGGTGCGATAACGTCCCGCGGAGCATCCGCCAAATCCAGACACGTCTGACGTTAGAAAAAGGCGTTCAAGCGTCTTGCAGCGAACGATGCAATTCAGCATTGGCTGAGGAACGTGCCAGCCATCTGCGATGACGCTGCAGATCAGTCGATCGTCGGAAAGTTGTGGCCAGAAGATATTGTCGTGACGCGGAATCATCGCTGAGCAGCCATTTCCCAGGTGAGTTCCCAGCGTCGCTCCTGCGTCAATTGCAGCAGCAATATACGCGAAACTCGCCGCAGTGTGGCCGATCGAAACACGAACTCCGGTCTTTACAATCTGCTTTACAACGTCAATCGCATTCGGCGCTTCCGGAGCCAGCGTCACGATGCGCACCAAGCCCCCGGAAACCTGCTGCCAGCGGGAAAACTCCCCGAAATCCGCTGGTCGCACATGTGCCGGCGGATGCGCGCCGCGAGGGCCATCTACGGCCGAAATCCATGGGCCTTCGATATGACATCCTGCAATGACGTTCTTCAATAACGGCGAACGGTCTCGAGCACTGCGAATTACGGCAAGGCCATGTTCAATTGCGGCCGTTGAATTTGTAATCAGCGTTGGCAGACACTGCGTGATACCCTGCTCGATATACGAGTGAATCACCGTTTCAACTTCGTCGATCGTCAGCGTCTCACTGCTGAACCAGATGCCCTTGTATCCGTTCACCTGGATGTCGCACAGACCGGGGCCGACGATTGGTAATGCCCTGCATTCGTCGATCGATAGTTTCAGTGGAACAATCGATGCAATTCGCTCACCGTCAAACGAAATCTGAACGGGCTGTAGAGTATCGAATCGACGAGCTGTGATTTTTGTCATCGAAGTAGGCACCGAGCAATTCGGCAGAGTCACGTGAGCCGAACGCGCTAGCGTCGGGCTTTTCGCGGTAAATCATTGTTCGCGCCAAAGCCCGAGGCGATAGGCATGCCGAGGCCCGAGGCTAGCGCCTGCGGCTCAAAGAATTACTACGGAGCGACTGTTGAAACCTTCGTAACGGGCTTTGCAGCCTTAGCGGCCAATTCTTTGACACCCTCCACGCTTTCCGTCCGCGTCTTGACAGATTTAAGAATCTTGCGTCGAATTGAATCCACAGCGATTTGAAAGGCATTTCGCTCTTCTTCGATGTTTTCGATTGCCCTGACAAGGCCGTCAACGAATTCAGGACGTTCAGCCACGACGACACCGTTAGCGTCGCCCAGCAACTCGTTCTTTCGTCCCTGCAACTCCAGGTCAGCATCGGTCCGTAGTTTCTTCTGGTTTTCGATGCGGGTGCTGAGCTGATTGAACTGTTCAACAGATCGGGCAATGGTCTGATTCAGATTGTCGAGTTCGCCTCGACCTCCGGATGGAATTTGTGTGCGAATGCGAACGCCGCTTGTGAAGTTCCATGACGCCATTTCCTGCGGTGTCACTTTCCAGGTTGGATATAAAACGCACGTCGTTTCGCCAAGTTCGTTTGGGCCAACACCCAATCTAAATTCGCCCGTATAAACAACTTTGCCTTGACCGTTGTCGGCGAAAATGTGGATCGGTGGTGCGGCCTTTGTTGTCTTTCCGTCGGCACCAACTATGTCTTCCAATTTGTCCAGGCCTTTGGTCGTTACTCCAATTCCCGTCACAAACAGTTTGCCACCTTGATTTTGTACTGGCGCAGGATTCGCTGCGGGAAATGTCCATTCGTGGCCCCAGCCAAGCTTCAGGGCAGCCAGATTGACCTGAGCAGTCTTGAGTTCCGTGGCAGATTTTTCAAACTCAACAATGGCCTTTTCGCTCTTCTCAGTCGCCGCGCGCAGCTTGTCTGCGACTTCGCCGCGTCGATACCCCAGCTTAGCAGCCAACCAAAATTCAACAAGTAGTCCGATAATGACAAGCGAACCACAAACAATCCCAAGCCTGCTCATCAAAATGACTCCGGCGGAATCTCAAAAACTATCTTCGATTCGCAAACAGACAGCAGCGAAATCGGCCCAACACAAGACTGTATCTGGAAATCGGCGTAAACCCATGGCAATCTTCGCCACGACCGCGCTTAGGCAGCATCGCGGGAAGATTCAATTCTGAGACAACGCCAAAACAGCTTTAGTCTACCTGACAGGCAGAGTTTTCACATCCTGCCAATTCGGACAAGTCATGCTATTAGAGCGAAAATTGCTCTATCACGTACATTTTGGATCGATACAACTGACAGAGTCGGAATTGCCCGCCATTCATCCCCAATTGGTTCAACCGTTTCAAGATGAAGGAATTGCCAGTTGTGATGCTGAGGCAATCCTCAGTTGTAAGCCATAGGCCGTGTCGATCAGCTTGAGTTTGCCGAAATTGATGAAAATAGGCATGCCAGAGGCAAAAACTCCCGCCGCGCCAGGTTTCAGTATCGAAAAATGACTGGCTTCAAGGATCGTATTCCGCAGCATAGACTAGAGCTCTACTAAATCCTGAATACCGATTGTCAACGAAACCAAAAATTGCATGAAGAACGAAGTCATTGCGTCGCATTTTGAATTGCTGGCAGATCTGCTTGAGATCCAGGGAGCGAATCCATTTCGAATACGGGCGTATCGCAATGGAGCCCGTACGATTTCTTCGACGTCTGAATCGATGGACGACATGGTTCGTTCAGACCGCGACCTAACTGACATGAACGGCATCGGCAAAGATCTGGCTCGGCAGATCGTCGAAATTGTGACGACGGGAAGACATGCGTCGCTTGAGGAACTGAAGACTAAAATTCCCAACGGTGTGTTGGATATGTTACGAATTCAGGGAGTCGGCCCGAAGAAGGTTTCAGTCTTCTTTAACGAACTGGGTTTGAAGTCACTGGCTGAATTAAAAGTAGCCTGCGAAGGCGGACGATTGCGTGAACTTAAAGGTTTCGGCAAGAAGACAGAAGAATCCATTCTGCAGAATATCGATCTGGCCGCCACGCAAGGCGAACGAGTGTCGATTGCCGATGCTCGAGCCGCCGTCGAAGCGATCGTCGAAGACCTTAAACAACTTCCCGAAGTGGAACAAGTCGCCGTGGCCGGCAGTTGCCGTCGCCGCCGAGAAACCTGCGGCGATCTGGACGTGCTGGCGACTTGCTCTGACCCCGGCCCACCGATGGACAGACTAGCCGCTCATCCGCTTGTTGAAACCGTGCTGCAGCGCGGAGACACCAAGCAGCGTGTTCGTTTACGAACGGGCATTGAACTGGACCTGCGAGTCGTCCCCCAGTCATCATTCGGTGCGGCAATGCAGTATTTTACAGGTTCAAAAGAACATAATATCGTCGTTCGGCAGCGCGCGAAGGATCTGAATCTAAAGGTGAACGAATACGGCGTGTTCCGAGGCGAAGAACAAATCGCTGGCCGCACAGAAGAAGATGTCTATGCTGCGATTGGTCTGCCCTGGATTCCTCCGGAGCTGCGCGAGAATCGCCATGAATTCGAATGGGCCGACGCAGGAAACCTGCCAAAGCTGATCACCTGCAATGACATTCAAGGTGATCTGCACATGCACACGACGGCCTCTGACGGCGCGGCCACTATTGAAGAAATGGCGCTTGCTGCCAAAGCTCGCGGTCTGAAGTACATCGCAATCACGGATCATAGCAAACGTGTTTCCATGGCGAACGGGCTTGATGCAGATCGTCTGAAACAACACTGGAAGGCCATTCGTGAAGTCCAATCCCGGGTATCAGGGATTGCTATTCTGTGCGGCATCGAATGCGACATTCTGGAAGACGCCACGATGGATCTTCCAGATGAGGTCCTTGCCGAAGCCGACTGGGTCATTGCTGTGCTGCATTACGGCTTGAAGCAGCCTGGCGATCAGATCATGAAACGACTCATGGCTGCAGTGAAGAATCCGCACGTCGACATCATCGGACACTGCACTGGACGTATGATCGGCCGTCGTGAAGGAGCCGACGTCAACTTTACGGATCTGTTAAAAGCTGCCGCAGACCATCGCGTGATGATGGAAATCAATGCTCATCCAAGTCGTCTGGATCTGGATGACATTCATGCGGCAGCGGCGAAAGATCTTGGCATTCCCATCGTCATCAGCACCGATTCACACAGTGTGAATGGATTCGAAGTCCTGGAATACGGCGTCGATCAGGCTCGACGCGCGGGATTGACGGCGGATAATGTCGCGAACACCAGGACGCTCACGGATTTTCGAAAACTTTTGAAATAATCGTACTTTGCTTTGCAGCGTTTTGCAGGAGCCTCCTGAATGTTGAACCGACTCTCCACATCTCTATTTGCAGCAATCACGATGATGGCGACAGGACTTCTTCACACCCGGGGGCAAGCGCATGCAGATGATTTGCTTCTCGAATTGCGTTCGCAGCAACGCGAATCAGTTAATGAGTCGTGGGAAAGCCATACCACAAATGAACAATGGCAGACTGCGAAAACCGCCGTCATCGTCTGCGATGTCTGGGATAAACATCATTGTCTCAACGCTGTCCGCCGACTTGAAGAATTTGCACCTCGCCTGAATGATGTGCTCAAGGAAGCACGGCGGCGTGGCGCGACAATCATTCACTCGCCGAGCGATTGCATGCCAGCATACATCGATCATCCGGCCCGAAAACGGGCCATGAGCGTTCCGCGTGATAAAGCTCCGCCTGTGGATGTTGAATTCTGGTGTTCCAGAATTCCGGCCGAAGAGCAAGCGGCCTATCCGATCGACCAATCTGACGGTGGGGAAGACGATGATCCGGCAGAACATGCGACATGGGCGGCCGAACTAACGGCACTTGGTCGTAACCCAGGTATGCCATGGAAAACACAGTCGCCAATCATTGAGATTGATGCAGAGCACGACTTCATCAGCGATAAGGGCGATGAAGTCTGGAACATCCTGCAGTCGCAAGGCATCGAGAATGTCGTTCTGACGGGCGTGCATACAAATATGTGTGTGCTTGGCCGTCCATTTGGTCTGCGGCAGATGGTACGCAACGGCAAAAATGTTGTGCTTATGCGTGACATGACCGACTGCATGTACAACCCCAAATGCTGGCCGTTTGTTGATCATTTCACCGGCAACGATCTGATTATTTCCCATGTCGAACGTTACGTCTGCCCCACAATCACGAGCAATCAGATTCTGGGCGGCGCTGCTTTTCGTTCAAAATTCGATACTCGATCACTTACAACGAAATCTGCATCGAGTGCCGCTGACACGCATGCACAGACATTCAAAAATCAATGGACAACCGCAAACATCGGGATGCCTTGGCGCTTGGCGACAAACGGAAAAATCCAGCAATATGTCGGCGTTGTCTGGCTGCGTTGCACCGTGCGTTTGCCGAAAACCTGGATCGCTGATGATGGAGTGATACTGCAACTGCCTGAATCAAAGTCCGATGTGACAGCCTGGATCAATGGCGTTCCGTTGCATCGGAATCAAACGACCTATCCTCGACATCTGACCTTTGCTCCGAAAGCAATCGTTCCCGATGACATCAACTTGCTTGTGCTTCGAACACATACTCCGTCCAATGCTAAACACGTTTATTCGGCACCGTTACTGATCAGCGGTCAGCAAAAACTGCCACTCGAAGGACGTTGGCAATTTCGCATTGGTGACGATGAAACATGGTCGAATATTCCTCTGCCTGCAAAATTCGGCATGGGTTCGGACGTTTTGTTTGAGCCTCGTTGAAACCAGCAAAACCTGCCGCGCGAAACTGTGCCAGCTTTGCCAGCGGGAGTCCTCCGAACTTTCCAGAATTTCACGACCAGCCTCACGCTTTATCGCCAGAGCGACGATCGAACTCATGTAATACTGTCACTAGTTCACTGACTCATCATCAGCGAACTGGTCAAGGATGGATCTTAGTGCGAACGGCGAGGATGGCCGTGGAAAATATCATCAAATTTCTCCCCCGGGATGCTGTAGCATTTCTGCGAATAGCAGACAGCGATGCACGCTTTCCGATCCGTCCAATTTCAGAGGGCCCGTTCCTCATTGGTCACGGATCAGCATGTGATCTGCGCTTGGGCGACCAGGAGGTGCCGGCCCTGCATTCGATCCTCCATGTCACAAGTACGTCGGCATCCATCACGCTGATGGCAGAACGTCCGGAATTGTTCGTCAATGGAGAATCCGTCCCACGAGCTGTGTTGCGCGATGGTGACCTGGTTGAAATTGCCGACGTGCGAGTTGTCTTTCGCTTCGTCAACGAAGAATCGATGCCGGAGTCGCTGCCAACAGCATTATCCGCAACAGAGCAGGATGATACTCCAATCGAATTGCAGAAGGTCGATGAATTAATCATACCGGATCTCGTTACCGGCCTCGAAATTGAATTTGAACTGCTTCGCGAACTGCAGAGCACCAGCGCGGAGACGATTGATCTATTGATCAATGCCGCTCGAAGATCAGTCGAAGGAGCTTCCATCAAATTGGCTCCGCCGTCATTGCGTTTAGTTGGACAGGAAGAACGATTCGAAGCAGCAGACCGCGAAAAGCTGCAGGAGATTGCGTCCCGAGTCAAACAACAGGAATCACGCCTCGGCGACGTGTGTCATGTGCTGGAGCAGATTGTCTCACAGCAGCAAATCATGACAACGGCTCTGCAGAGCATGGCGGATCGGCTTTCCGAACTGCGCAACTCAGTTTCCGGCGAACCTACCACTCGCCGCGCCAGTGCGTAGCGAGTAGCCTCAATTTTTCTTGCCTAATTGCATTCGTTAGTGATAAATGTGGCTGCGATTTTTTTCAGGCAAGACAATCACGGGGAAGAAATCGTTGTGAATTCGCATCCCTGTTTGGGGAAAAAGTCCGGAGACTGACGTCTCGCGGCTCGCCGGAACCAGGCGAGCGGGGGACGTGAGTCCCCTGATTGTGATTCCCCCCAATTCGGACAGACTTCTGCTCTCCACGGGATCTCATTTCGGGACTATTCCCAAGAAACCGCATGTCGCCTTCATGCCAGCGGGACTCCCTGATTTTCTCGTGCGATACTGGAGATCCACGCACTCATTTCATCGACGGTCGAAAAGATTTCGAGATGCCGACGACAAGCCGTTGAGAGAAATCCGGTTTCTGTCATTCTGTCCAGCATTTCGACAAGCCCGTTATACAGGCCGCCGATGTTGAGCACTTTGACTTCCCGCGTGTGCAGTTCCAGTTGTGCCCATGTCAGCGCTTCAAACAGTTCTTCAAGCGTTCCGTAACCGCCGGGCAAGGCAATATAGACATCCGCCAGACTGTGCATCAACGCTTTCCGCTCATGCATATCGAGTGTTACCCGCATATCAGCGACGCCGCTGTGCATAAGTTCCGGGCGAGCTAGCTGGCGGGGAATGACACCAACAATGTTGCCACTTTTCGCCAGAACCGCATCGGCAATGACGCCCATAATTCCGGTGCTGCCGCCGCCGTAGACCAGCGTGTGACCGTATTCTGCAATCAATGATCCCAATATTGCTGCCGCTTCGGCGAACTGTCGGGAATCACCAGACCGTGAACCACAGAAGACGCAAATGTGAGCCATTTGCAGTTTACTTCTTTGCTACGCCAAGTTCGCGTTCAATCGCCTGACACAAAGTCGTCACGGAGTTCACTTCCCCCTGCATCGTCGTGGATGGGAAGATCAGCTTTGGTACCTGTCCTGAACCAACACGCTGATACAAGCTGACGTGGCGACCGATGTACTGGCCAGGCACCCCAGACCCCATTTCCGTTTTCAGTCGTTCTTTATCAACCAGTGTCTCGGCGAACTGTCGAGCTGCGAACTCACTGCGACTGGTTTGAAACATCCAGTCATGAAACGTCTGGAATTTTGAAGGATCAACACGCCATACGGCAATCGCAATCCGTGCCAGCTCACAGGCTCCGGGATGGCCACCACCCGAAGCGGCTGGATTGCAGGCATTCTCCAACGGAACAGGCAGAGCAAATATCGCGAGGTCGTCGCCGTACTGTTTTTGAGCCCCGACAATTGCTTGATGTGTATTTCGGCAATGCGGGCATGTGTAGTCGAACATCTCAACGAAAACATATTTAGCGTTTGTCTTACCAAGCAACGGCCATTGTTTCACATCCAGGGTAAATCGGTTTCCCGCAAATGTCAGCAATCGGCGTTCTGGAACTGCAGGCACAACTGGTGCTGGCTTTGCTTCTGTGGGTTTTGATTCGCTGGTTTCCGACGTTGCGGAATCTTCTTTCTTTTCAGCGTCGGAGCTCTTTGCCTCTTGTTTTGGTTCTGGCGTTGCATCCTCCTTCACTTGAGACTTTTCTGACTCAACGGCCACTGCTGTTTCGTCATCCGCAGAGGCCGGCATAGAGAGCAGTAGGTGACTTAGCTGCAACAATCGTGGAGGAACGATGAACAGCAAAGTTGTGGCAACAGAGGGCTGTTTTTCTTTTGGCTCCGCTTGCTGAGCGTCGCCTGGATTCGACTTAGACGGAGCAACGCTCCCAGCGTCCGCTGTATCGGATGTCACCGGTGGTGCAAATACTTCACCGGGAGCAGCAAACGCTTCTCCTGGACCTTCAAAAACGTCACCGGGCGGTGCAAAGGCGTCGCCCGGAGCTGGAAGCACTTTCTGACCGTTTTCATCAGTGATAACTGGATCCGCCGTTACCGC
>JAYVNW010000715.1:0-6390 GCA_043758225.1 Candidatus Kuenenia sp.
GTCGATGTCAGCACCGCGAAAGTCACGGAGTTTGCCGTAGACGTGACCGCAGCGCAGGTTCTTGCCGCAGCGGGCCTATCGTGGATTGCAGTTCACGCGATGGATCGCGGTGCTGCCGTCACTCAAATGTCCAATGCGTTTCGTGTCTGGCTCATGCAGCAATATGAGAATTGTAAAGTCGCAGGCGTCATCGGCCTTGGCGGCAGCGGAGGCACAGCGATCGTGACGGCGGCCATGCGAGCGTTACCAATCGGATTGCCAAAGCTGATGGTTTCAACAATGGCCAGCGGGAACACGGCTCCGTATGTTGACTGCAGTGACATCTGCCTGATGCCTTCTGTCGTTGATATTGCAGGATTGAATACCGTGTCACGCCGAGTCCTCAGCAATGCGGCGCATGCGATGGCGGGCATGGTGACGAATGCTGTTGCCGACACAAAAGTGACAGAAAGACCGACAATTGGCATGACAATGTTCGGCGTCACGACGACGTGTGTATCGGCAGTTCGCACAGCTCTGGAAGACGCAGGCTTCGATTGTCTTGTCTTCCATGCCACCGGAGCTGGTGGACGAGCGATGGAAAAGCTGGTGGAATCTGGTCTAATCGAAGGCGTGCTGGATATCACAACCACGGAAGTCGCGGATGAAGTTGTCGGAGGTGTACTGAGCGCCGGGCCACAGCGTTTTGATATTATCCTGGAACGGGAGATTCCGTACGTGATGAGTCTCGGCGCATTGGATATGGTGAACTTCGGAGCGAAGCAAACTGTGCCGGAACGATTTCGGAATCGCCAACTGCACGTTCACAACGCGAATGTCACACTCATGCGTACAACCATTGAAGAGAACCGCGAGATCGCCAACTGGATAGCTGGCAAGCTGAATCATGCAACATCCGCCGTGACCCTGTTTATTCCGGAAAAAGGCGTTTCCGCCATCGATGCTGATGGGCAGCCGTTTTATGATCCTGCAGCCGACGCGGCCCTGTTTCATGAACTGGAATCGCGTGTCGAACAAACTGCCTCGCGTCAGATCAAACGGCTTCCGCTGCACATCAATGATGCGGAATTCGTCAACGCACTTGTGAGTGAGTTTCAGCGACTCTGGTCAGCACGGCGAATCCAGCCACCACCAAGCACTCGATCACCGTCATAGAATACCGCCGCTTGCCCCGGCGCGACGCCGAAGATCGGCTGATCGGGATAGACCGTCACCGAGTTGTTATCGCCGGGCTCGATCACGCACGGTTCCGAGGTCTGCCGATATCTGACTTTCACCGCGCAGGTCATGCGAGATGTCGGTCGGGCCGCGAGCCAATTGCAGTCCACGGCGCTGATGATAGTGGTCGCCAGATCTTCGCGATGTCCCAGCACAACCTGCCGAGACCCAGGACGAATTTCGATCACAAAACGTGGTTCACCAAACGCCAGCCCCAACCCTTTGCGTTGGCCGACTGTGAAATGTTCGTAGCCTTCGTGCGATCCAAGAACGTTTCCCTGCATGTCAATAAATTCGCCTTCCGTGCCTTCGTGACCACGGTAGCGTTTGAGAAAACCAGCGTAGTCCTGATCCGGCACGAAGCAGATTTCATACGAATCTTTCTTGTTCGCAACTCGCAGACCTGAATCCCCGGCCAGGCGTCGAATGTCGGGCTTCTGAAATGTGCCGATCGGAAGCAGCACGTTCGGCAACAGTTCGCGCCGGATGCCATAAAGAACATACGACTGATCTTTGTTGTCATCCAACCCGCGATACAGTCCCCATTCATTTGTGGTTTCGTCCTGCAGAATACGAGCGTAATGGCCCGTCGCGATGTACTGCGCATCGACCTGCTGAGCGAACTCCCACAGACGTCCGAACTTCAGCCAATTATTGCATTGGACACATGGATTCGGCGTGCGACCGGCGAGATATTCGTCCGCGAAGTAATCCTTGATCTTCAGGAACGCGTCCTGAAAATTCAGCGAATGGAAAGGTATTCCCAGTCGATCGGCCACACGTCGCGCATCAGCGGCGTCTTCTGAACTACAGCAGCCCTGCCGATTCGATGCTGGATTCGCAATCGGCAGCAATCCCGTCGCTGGCACGGCGCAGGCGGACTCTGTTTCACCGGACCGCATAAACAGCCCGATAACTTCATACCCCTGCTCATGCAGCAGAACTGCCGCAGCGGAACTGTCAACTCCGCCACTCATCGCTAAGACAACACGTTCACCCACTGAGTTTTCCTGTCTGAGAAAGTAACCGCGTCGTGTTCCGAGGCTCCTGCCTCGGAACAAAGATTAACGCCTGATCCTGCAGTACATGACAAGCTGGAAGCCTGTCCTACGATCAATAACTAAAACCATTCTTCCGCATATGTACAAATGGCTCAAACTGTGACGGATCCTTGTGGCTGATCGCATTCGTGATTGTCACTAACAGGATTCGATGATCGCCCGCATCCATTTGTCCGCAGACTGTGCCTTCCAGAGTTGCCATTGCAGATGACAAGGCTACCAGGCCATTGTTCGCTGGGATCAGGTCAATGCCTTCGAATGCATTTGCTTCCGGATCGAATCCCTTACCGAAGTGACGAAACAACGTGTTGTCGCCCTTTGGAATCTGGTTCAGTGTCACGGGCGATCCGTCTTTCAGCCAATCGATCAGGTAACGTGATTTGTTGACCGCGATTGTGACTTGAGGCGGCTCAAAAGATGCCTGCTGAACCCAGCTCGTGAGCAGTCCGGTCTGCCGTCCGCTTCCATCGCCAGCGACCAGAATAAAAACGCCACTGGGAACTCGGCCGAGCACTGGAGCGATGCGTGATTGAAGTTCTGGATCGATCATTGATTTCACTTTCCGTAAGCGAATGGTGTTGAATATAAATACGTCGCAGACGACGCTTAGTTTAACGGCAAGCCGCAGGAGGCTGTTTTACTCAGCCATTCGCCGATCTTCACAAACATCGCATCGCGGCCTCTGGCAAAACGCCTCGCACGATTTCCACATGACCGATCCGCGACGGCAGCACGAAACGCAATTCACGGCCTTCGGTTTTCTTATCCAGCATCATACACGCGACGATGTCATCATGCCGATCACGCAGATCGGCCGGTACGGAAACAGGCAGCTTGAGTTCGGAAAGCAGTTTCTTCTGCCGCCGAGCGACTTCAGCCGTGATTCGCCCAAGCGATTCCGCCAGCCGACTCGCACAGATCATGCCAATGGACACAGCTTCACCATGCAACAATCCGCCGTACCCCGCCAAGGCTTCAAACGCATGTCCGAATGTATGACCGTAATTTAGAACCGCTCGCAGCCCCGTCGTTTCGTATTCATCCTGACTCACAACGTCCGCCTTCAATTCACAGCTACGAGCGATGACATGACGCAGCACATCCGGATCGCGCGAATTCAAACCTGCGACGTTGTGTTCCAGATACGCAAAAAACTCCGCGTCCAGAATGACGCCGTACTTGACGACTTCGGCCAACCCGGAACGATATTCACGATCCGGCAGAGTATTCAGGGTCTCCAGATCGATGATCACACCAACCGGCTGGTGAAACGCTCCGATCAGATTTTTGCCCCGAGGATGATTGATGCCCGTCTTACCGCCAACAGAACTATCGACCATCGAAAGCAGCGTTGTCGGCACCTGCACGAATCGCAAACCGCGTGCGTAGGTTGCAGCGACGAAGCCCGCCAGATCACCTGTCACGCCGCCGCCGACGGCCACGACTATCGTCTTGCGATCGGCCGTCATATCGACTAATTGATCGTACAACGCCTGAGTCTGCAGGTACGACTTCGAATGCTCACCGGACGGAACCATGGTCGATTGAACGTCGGCACCAGCGGCCTGCAGACTCCTTTCCACGGCACGGCCATGCTCTTTGTAAACTGCAGAGTCTGCGATTAACAGAACTCGGAGGCCTTTCGCTGTGTCGAGTTTAAGCCAACCAGCCAGCAGCGATCCAGCATGCTTCGTGCCGCCCTCGTTGATCACGATGTCGTAACTTCGCGAACCGAGGTTCACGGAGACAATGCGGTCGAAGGTAGTTTGGTGTTTGGTCATTGTCGTTGTAAGCACCTGTGCATAAATAGATTAGACTAACCTCGTTTAACCGTCAGCCGCAGGCGAACGCAAAACGCAGAGAACGAGTACGCCTGCGGCTGACTGTTAAACGATTAAGATTCTCCATCAGTGCTTAATTCAGCGAAACCGTTGGCTATGATTTGCCGCAGGGTTGAAAGGAATGAGTGTCGTCGGTCAGATACTCACCGCAACACATTCTGTCGCATTCGCGACGAAATTCCGGAAAGCAAATCTCATGTTGGCTAAGCGTATCATCCCTTGTCTCGACGTTCACGCGGGCCGTGTGGTCAAGGGCGTGAATTTTGTCAATCTCCAGGATGCCGGAGACCCTGTCGAGATCGCTAAACGCTACGAACAGCAGGGTGCAGACGAGCTCGTATTTCTCGACATCACCGCCAGCCATGAACAGCGGGATATTATCCTCGACGTCGTATCCCGCACTTCGGAAGTGATTTTCATGCCGCTTACCGTCGGTGGCGGAATTCGCACTGTGGACGATATTCGCCGCCTGCTGCAGGCAGGATGCGACAAGGTGTCGATCAATTCCAGAGCGGTCACGAATCCAGAATTCGTCCGCGAGGCCGCTCTGAAATTCGGCAGTCAGTGCATCGTCGTCAACATCGACCCCAAACGCATTCAACGCGATGGCAAAGAATTCTGGGACGTACATATCAACGGCGGTCGCGTGCCGACGGGACTGGAAGCCGTCGCGTGGGCTCGCGCAGTCGAACGCCTCGGCGCCGGTGAAATTGTTCTCACCTGCATGGACGCTGACGGTACAAAGAATGGCTTCGACCTTGAGATCACTCGTGCCGTCGCTGATGCCGTCTCAATTCCCGTCGTCGCGAGCGGTGGAGCCGGATCACCGGAACACTTATATCAAGCCGTCACGACCGGCGGTGCCAGCGCGGCATTAGCGGCGAGTATTTTCCATTACGGCACCTACACGATTGAAGAAACCAAACGTTACATGGCCGAACGCGGCGTGCCGGTGAGATTATAGATCGCGGTTGCTTTCCAGATCCATGCGAGCGGCATGCGTCAGTTTGCCGATACGTTGTTGTTATTATGATTCCTCTTCTTTCCGACCAGGTCATCGCCCAGGATTTCGAATATCGCACCTTCAAAATTCACAACTTGGCACAGACATCAGCAACGAGGGCAAGCGATTTGACCTCAGCCACCAGTTGCTTGCTCCTCGATAATTTCGTTCGTCGGAGATCACTTTCAGCGTGGTGGCTGAACTGCAGACACTGACGGAGCCCGATGAAAAAGCCCCAGTGCAGACTTCAATTTGATGAAGTATGCCCTTATGGTGCCGCGAGAATCGTGACAGCGTCGTCGTATGTACGGCGTTGCCATAAAGAAACCTTTCCCTCGTCATTCATCACCGGAAATGCATAGACAGGAACGATATCTACCTGCCATGTGCCATTTGCTGCCGGATGCACATCGACTTCCAGATGACCATAGTGTTTTCCACCGGACAACAGTTTGCCGTCTTGCCAGACTTCCGGGCAGTTTTCGTGAGCAAGAAATTTACGATACGGATTGTCGAAACCCGTCGATGGTCCTCGAAGACCATCACCGCCAATTCCTACATCGTAACAGTGAATGGAATGAGATCTTGTCGAACCGTCGGCGAGCAATTCCTTGCCAGGGACCAGTGATCGCTCAAGCATCTCATCATGGCCTGAAAAAACGGCATCGACCCCGTACTTCAGGAACAGCGGAAGAAGAACTCGCATGGGAATCCCAGCCTGGCCCGAGAAATCTTTGGAACCATACGGAATGCTGTGCGGACCTGAACCAAACATCGTGTGATGAAACTGCACGAATGTAAATCGGCTCTTCACTTGAGCCTCAGCCAACTGGATCTCCAACCACTTGTATTGCTCGGATCCAGGATTGAAATCGGGGGCATTGCTGCCTTCGAGGTTATGGTTTGTATCGGCTGCGGATTTATGAGGAAGGCCGTCGCTGGAATCGAGCGAGATCAGTGTCAGCGGGCCATAATCGATTCGATAGTAGCGTCCTCTGTGTTTTGGATTCGTAGCACCGTTACTGGGAACGTCGAAATAGGTCAGATACTTGTCGGTTGAGAAGTTAGCCGCTTCGGTTGAATACCCGCCGCCCGGTCCGGCTGAGTTTTCATGATTGCCCAGCGATGGCAAAATCGGAATGCTGCTCGCAAGTGAACCGTATTCACCCGCATTGTGCTTCCAGAACTCATCCCAGTCGCGTTGCTCGCCTCCAGCTTCAACCAGATCACCCACCAGCAGGATAAGATCCGGATTCTGCTCTGCAAT
>JAYVNW010000716.1:0-2161 GCA_043758225.1 Candidatus Kuenenia sp.
AACCACCATGCCTTGATCCCGTTCAATGGCGTCACGACCTCGCTGAACTCGCGTCAATCCTCACGGAATCCTGCCGCGCTGTCGATCCGAGCAGCACCGACGAAATTGTTACGACGCTGCGGACTCAGGCTGAAGGTTTGGATTATCTGTAGGTATTGTCTCCCGGAAGGAACTTCGCAGCTTGCTGCGACCAAACGACTTGCACGGCCCGTGCAACATCGCACCGCTGAGCGGAAGTTCGCCCATGAGTTTGACCTGCGGCGAGAGTCTTCCACGGCAAATTGGAACTGCTGATTGCCTTCACTAAAATCCCGCCCGTAAACATCAACGAACTGTCGTGGCATGAAAGAAATCGCGAACTCGGGCGATGATTTGCGGTTCAGTCATTTTGTCGCATTTTTCGCTTGCTGCGACGCGAGCTTGCATCTCCTTGCTGTGAATTTGTTTTTCAAATTCGGTCCGAGCTTCCCCAGGCCCCATCACCAGAATTCCGTGAGCATCTTTCAAACATTGAATGACCTCTTTGTAGTACACGTTCAGATGGTTGGCGAACTTGCGATCGATCACGTCTTCAGGAGCGGACGACTGAGCACTGTTGGCTGATCGTGATTCGGATCCTCCCGCTGAACGAACATTTTTCTCCACACCGGACTCAATGTGCGTCACTTTCTGGCCGTCTTCGGAAATAAACACGATGATCGCCTGTCGGTGATCAATCCAGACTCCTGCGTTGGTTGACATCTTTAACTGCCTTGTTGAGTTGGGAATTGAGGAAACTCTTCTGGCATCAGCAAAACTGATGCCGTGGGAATTACGGATGGCGTAAAGTTCCAATAACCAGAAAAGTGTGCTCTGAGGGGACAAACTGTGCGACGATGTGTCAATGTGTGCGAGTATATCAACGCTGATAGATTGGCAGGAAGCCCTTATCCAATTGCAGCATGATGCAGTTCAACGCTGTCACGTAGACAGCGCCAATTTGCGGGTCGGCCCAGCCGCCGCCGGGCTGCATTTCTCCAAGTAGTTTGCTGTTCACGGCATCGCGGTACCTCGACCATTCGTCGCCACCGGTGCGATAAACAACCTGCGAAAAATAGAAGTGCATGTAGTGCCAGTGGCCGTTGTTCGATGTCACGGGCTTTTCTGGCCAGATTGTTCGTTTGCAAAATTCCCGCATTCGCTTCGTCAAATCAGTATCGTATTCGCCAGCGTTAAACATGGCAGCCAGAGCCGCCGCTGTGATCGGTGGTCTCGCGCCGCCGCCACGGATGCTGTACTGCACACCGCCGTCGGAATCGGTGCATTCGTCGATATAAACTTTTGCTCGATCGATGATTTCTTTTGATACAGGAATGCCCGCATTGCGACACGCTCTTAAGCCCTGAACCTGTGTGATGCAGGTTGAGCCTTCGTCAAAGTCACTGCCTTCTTTCGCGGAAACATATCCCCAGCCGCCCTTGCTGGTTTGAGCGTCCGCACAGAACTGGACTGCGAGAGTCAGGACATCACGAATTTCTTCTCGTCGCTGTTCGTCTTCTTCCTCGCCGTAGACCTGACTGAGGAACAACATCGAAAATCCGTGGCCGTAGGTGTAGTGGTAGTCTTCGCGGAATCCAATGAGTCCATTCGGGCGGCTCATCGACAGCAGATAATCGACTGCAAGGCGAATTTCTTTCGAATAGCGTCCACTGGTCGTCGTCGAACCTTCTGCGAGCATCGCGGTGCCGACGAGTGCCGTCATGGCAACCTTGTATTGACCCTGATTGGCTTCCCAATATCCTTGCCGCTTTTGAGTCGATGCCAGATAGTCGAGAGACTCCTTTACGGCAGTATCAACTTTTTCATCCGCGCGGGAGATTTGCGATGTGGCGGTTAATAAAACGACGAGGATCGTGAGTGTGCAGCGTTTTATCAATGACAGCATTGTCGTCGTCCTGAAACAGCCCAGCGAGCGCAGGGCGTCAGCCCTCCGAGGAAATTAAGTTTGCAATGATACCTGGAGTCCTTGATGCGAGGAACTCGGATGGCTGACGCCCTGCCGCTCGCCATTTGAGTGTACGGCAGCGCGTCCAATTTTCAGGTGAGTTTCACGGTCTGGCAATGCCGGAATGAAAATTCCCCCACGAATGTACTTGGCGAAACGCAAGAACTTCCCGCGTTT
>JAYVNW010000717.1:0-10495 GCA_043758225.1 Candidatus Kuenenia sp.
TGGTTTTCTTTCACCTGCAGTACGGCACCATTCGGTACGCGCTGTTTTTCAACTTCGCGACCACGGTCATCCACGATGCTGATTTCACCGTTTCGCCCAAGCACGACCTGTCCGCCTTCAGCATTGATTACGCTACGAATGCGGGTAAATCGTACCTGACCGCCACGTTTTGCGAACAGCTCACTGGTTTCAACGTCCTTCGATGCTACACCACCAATGTGGAATGTACGCATCGTCAACTGAGTTCCAGGTTCGCCAATACTTTGAGCTGCAATGATACCCACAGCCATGCCAAGTTCGACAAGGTCGCCCATCGACAGGTCCATGCCGTAACACAACTGGCAGAGGCCAAGCGTGCATTCACAAGTCATCGGGCTACGCACCTGAATGCGTTCAAGACCCATTTCTTCGATCTTGCGAGCTTTCTCTACGGTGATCAGCTCACCTTCTCTCACGATCGGCTCTTCGGTAATCAGATTGACGATATTGGTTCGGCTGACACGACCTCGGATCGCATCGGCGAGACCTACTTCAACCTTCTCACCACGATAAACGACTCCGCGAGTCAGACCCTTGGTCGTACGGCAGTCGTGCATCGTGATGACCATGTTCTGACAAACGTCGGCCAATTTCCGAGTCAAATAACCGCTGTCTGCCGTTTTCAAAGCCGTATCCGCCAACCCCTTGCGGGCACCGTGCGTCGAGCTGAAGTACTCGAGCACCGACAGACCTTCGCGGAAGTTGGATTTAATAGGCGTTTCGATAATTTCGCCGCTCGGCTTAGCCATCAAACCGCGCATACCGGCCAGCTGTTGAATCTGTCCGACACCGCCTCGAGCACCGGAATGTGCCATGAGGTAAATTGGATTTACGTATGCACCGGATTCACGAACGTCCTCCTTGAGCTGTTCCATCATGGACTTCGTAATCTCTTCACGAGCATGCGTCCAAATGTCGAGCACCTTGTTGTATCGTTCCTGGTTCGTGATCACGCCGCGTTCGAATAGCTTCTGCTGCTTCAGAACTTCTTTTTCAGACTTACTGATCACTTCGTGCTTATTCGGAGCTGTTTTCAAGTCGCTGACGCCGAACGACAGACCGCTCTCCGTTGATGCACGGAAGCCGCAGGTCTTCATACGATCCAGCAACTCAATCGTTTCACGCCGGCCAAGCTCCAGATAACAATCTGAAATCACACGAGCCAAGTCCTTGCTGCCCAGCGTCTGATTGTAATAGGACATCTTCTTTGGCAGAATGTCATTGAAGATCACGCGGCCAGGAGACGTTTCAACCAGTCCACCTGGACGATAGACTTCAGCTCCGTCACCTTTCACTCGCTTACCTCGCGGCATACGCAGCCGAATCGTGGCATGGCGCGACACCTTACCAAGCTGGAAGGCCATGAAGACTTCTTCGGATGATGCGAACACCATACCTTCGCCTGGGCGATCCGGTCGCTTGAGCGTCAGGTAGTAACATCCCATCACGATGTCCTGAGATGCACTGATGATCGGTGCACCGTTCGCAGGACTGAAAATGTTGTGAGTCGACATCATCAGTGTCGTCGCTTCAATCTGAGCTTCCATCGACAACGGCAGATGGACAGCCATCTGGTCACCGTCAAAGTCAGCATTGAAGCCTTTGCAGACAAGTGGATGCAATCGAATCGCGTTTCCTTCAACCAGCGTCGGCTCGAATGCCTGAATCCCGATTCGATGCAGCGTCGGAGCACGGTTCAACAGAACCGGATGATTGCGAATGACTTCATCAAGAATGTCCCAAACGTCCTCATCTCGACGTTCCAGCATCCGTTTTGCGCTCTTGATCGTGTCAGCGTGCCCCAGATCCTTCAGGCGACGAATAACGAACGGCTGAAACAGCTCCAATGCGATCTTCTTTGGCAGACCGCACTGATGGAGCTTTAACTCAGGACCGACCACGATTACGCTTCGTGCCGAATAGTCGACACGTTTACCGAGCAGGTTTTCCCGGAATCGTCCCTGCTTGCCTTTGATCATGTCTGTCAAAGACTTGAGCGGACGATTCGACGAGCCAAGTACTGGACGTTTACAACGGTTGTTGTCAAACAATGCATCAACCGACTGCTGCAACATTCGCTTTTCATTGCGAACGATCACCTCAGGCGCGTTGAGATCCACCAGCTTTTTGAGTCGGTTGTTCCGATTGATAATACGACGATAAAGATCGTTCAGGTCACTGGTCGCAAAGTTGCCGGAATCCAGCAAAACCAACGGACGCAGGTCCGGTGGAATCACGGGGATCACATCCAACACCATCCATTCAGGCTTATTCTCGCTGTCGCGCAACGCTTCAACGATCTTCAATCGCTTAATCAGATCTTTAATCTTCTGCTGACTGCCGGTCTTTGCCAATTCAGTGCGCAGTTCTCCAGACAATTCTGCAAGACGCATTGACGCGAGCAACTTCTTGATCGCTTCGGCACCCATGCCGATTTCGAACATGCCGTCGCCGTAGTCTCTTTTTGCCTGACGTGCTTCTTCTTCCGTCAGCATCTGACACTTCTTCAGGGGAGTATCACCCGGCTCGATGACGACGTAATCCTGGAAATAGATCACTTTTTCCAATGAGGTCGTCTTCATGTTCAACAGCGCGCCCAAGCGGCTTGGCATGGACTTGAAGAACCAGATATGCACAACGGGCGCTGCAAGTTCAATATGCCCCATGCGTTTTCGGCGCACGCGACTGTGGGTGACTTTCACGCCACATCGATCGCAAATCATTCCCTTGTATTTCATGCCACGATATTTGCCGCACGCACATTCCCAGTCCTTTTCAGGGCCAAAAATACGCTCACAGAACAAACCGTCGCGTTCAGGGCGGTATGTTCGATAGTTGATCGTTTCTGGCTTTTTGACTTCACCAAAAGACCAGCTTCGAATGTCATGTGGACTTGCCAAACTGATTTTTACAGCGGCATAGTCATTAACTCGATCAAATGTACCTTCGGTCGCGCTCACGAACGAATCTCCTCAAAGTGGAGGCTCAAGAATCATTGTCCAAGCCGGAATGTCCGGCTCGGCTTCGGTCTTTTGGATCAGGACATGGCTCAATACCGGCTAATTGACGGCCTTTTCGAGCTGCAGGTTCAAACACAGCCCGCGAATTTCGTTGTTCAACACGTCAAAGCTTGCTGGTGTACCAGCCTCCAATGTGTTTTCACCTTTGACCATGCTCTCGTAGATTTTTGTACGACCTTCGACGTCGTCGCTCTTTACGGTCAACAGTTCCTGAAGAATGTAGGCAGCCCCGTAGGCTTCCAAAGCCCAAACTTCCATTTCCCCAAAACGCTGACCACCAAAGCGAGCCTTGCCGCCCAGCGGTTGCTGGGTAATGAGCGAGTACGGCCCCGTAGCTCGTGCATGCACTTTATCATCAACAAGGTGATGTAACTTCAGCATGTAGATTTGACCAACGGTGGTTCGCTGTTCCTGACGCTCCCCTGTGCGCCCGTCATACAAATACGCCTTGCCATCTTCAGGAAGTCCCGCCTCCTCCATGGCCTTTCGTACTTCTTCTTCGGGAGCACCGTCAAACACCGGGCAAATTGCTCTGTAACCCATCTTCGCGGCTGCCCAGCCAAGATGCGTTTCCAGAATTTGCCCGACATTCATACGACTCGGAACACCCAGCGGATTCAAAATGATGTCCACAGGGGTCCCATCTTCAAGGAAAGGCATATCCTCGATCGGCAATACCTTGGAAATCACCCCTTTGTTCCCGTGCCGACCAGCCATCTTGTCGCCGACTGAAATCTGCCGCTTAGATGCGACATAGACCTTCACCATCTGCAATACACCGCTCGGCAATTCATCACCGCGTTTCATGCTGTTCAAGCGGTGGTCTTCACGATCAATAACGTCTTCGACCAGGACCCAGTTTTCCCGAACCACTTTACGAGCAGCCGTCTTCTTCTGAGGACTGCGAATATCCATGTCTTCGAAGTGCGTGTGGAATCTCCGCGCGTAGTCGGCCACCACCTTTGGATCATCCAATTTAGCAAGCGAGCGACCATCGGCGTCCGCCACTGGCTGCTCTAGCGCGGCTTCCAACTCTACCAGGAATGCCTTAAACGACTCCGAAATTGAGACATTATTTTCCTGTTCGACTTTCTTGAGTTCATCTTCAAATCGCTTGCGTTCGATTTCGGACAAACTCATTCGCCGAGAAAACTTCTCCGTGTGAATCACGATGCCTCCGACACCGCTCGGCACTTCCAGACTTTCGTTCTTTACATCTTCGCCGGCACGACCAAAGATCGCATGCAACAACTTTTCTTCCGGCGTGAGTTCTGACTTTGCCTTTGGAGAGACCTTACCGACAAGAATGTCCCCCGGATTTACTCGGGTTCCAACCTTGACAACCCCGGAGTCATCCAGATGTCGCAAAGCTTTTTCGCTGACGTTGGGAATGTCGCGAGTAAACTCTTCACGTCCCAGCTTCGTCTCACGAATCTCCACATCAAACTCATCCAGATGGATAGACGTGTAAACGTCTTCCTTTACCAGGCGCTCTGAAAGAATAATTGCGTCTTCAAAGTTGTAACCTTCCCATGACATGAAAGCCACTAAGACGTTACGGCCCAGTGCCAGCGACCCATTCTTTGTGGCGGCGCTGTCACAAAGAATCTGGCCGGCCTTGACCCGTTCTCCCATAGCCACGATTGGCTTCTGGTTCAAACATGTTCGCTCATTCAGACGCGTGAACTTGCGAAGCGGGTAGCGTCGGCCATCAATTTCAATATTGCATGCATCAACGAAGGTGACCTTGCCAGACTTCTCTGCACGCAGAACCATTCCGGAATTCTGAGCAACATACTGCTCCATCCCGGTCCCAACAACAGGTCGCTCAGAGATCAATAACGGCACGGCCTGACGCTGCATGTTCGATCCCATTAGCGCGCGGTTAGCATCGTCATGCTCAAGAAACGGAATCAAACCGGCGGAAACGCCAACCATCTGGCATGGTGCAACGTCAATGTACTGAACTTCTTTACGATCAATCCATACAACGTCGCTTTTCGTACGCGCCAAAACTCGCTCTTCAGCGATCATCCCGTCTTCAACGAGCGTATCCGCAGGACACACCATCCCAGAAGCTTCTTCGTCCGCACGCAGCCAGACGACTTCGTCGGTTACCTTTGCGTTCTTGACGAGGCGATAGGGAGAGATCAAAAAACCGTAGTCATCTACACGAGCGTAAATACTCAAACTCGAAATCAGGCCAATGTTCGTGCCTTCAGGCGTTTCAATCGGGCAAATTCGTCCGTAATGTGAAATGTGAACGTCGCGAACTTCAAAGCCCGCACGCTTACGATTCAAACCACCAGGTCCAAGAGCACTTAATCGGCGTTCATGTGTGAGCATTGAAAGCGGGTTAGTCTGGTCAACCACCTGCGACAATTCACTACGGCCGTAGAAATAATCAATGGCCGCAGACACACTCTTCGGATTGATGAGCGTTCGAGGAGTCATTGCATCGACTTCCTTCAGGCTCATTCGCTCCTGAACGGTACGACGCAACTTCAGGAATCCTTTACGAATTTCGTCCGCAGCCAATTCGTCAATCGTTCGCAAACGGCGATTGCCAAGATTGTCGATATCATCGATCTGCGCTGTGTCATCACCGATACGCAAACGAACAATATATTTCATCGCATTAATGAAATCTTCAGGCTTCAATGTCATCTCGTCATCCGAGATATCCTGAGCAAACTTGCGATTAATGCGGAAACGTCCGACGCGACCAAGCCGATAGCGGTTTACGTCGAAAAATTTCTCATTGAACAGATCGCTGGCCTTGTCAAGATTTGGCGGATTGCCCGGGCGAAGTCGCTGGTAAATCTTCAACAACGCCTCTTCGTGCGTCGATGTTCCGTCTTCCGCAAGTGTCTTCAACATTAAGAGATCTGAAGCATTCGATACGATTTCTACACTCTTCACCCCGCAAGTGATCAATTCTTCGGCAACCAGATCACTAATTTCGTATCCAGCATCAACAACAATCTCACCGCCACGCTCATGCTTCTCCGGAAAGACAACGTTATCGACGGAATATTTTCCAACCAAGTCACCAGCAACAATCTTTGGCGTAATCTTTACTGTTTCGGTAGCGTAGAACAAACGGATAATGGCAGCATCCGACGAATAATCCTTCGACATTGCACGCAACAATGTCACTGCGGAAAACTTACCGCTCTGGTCGATCCTGACGCCAATAGCCTCACGCTTACTGACAAGCAACTCAATCCAACTTCCGCGTTCGGGAATAATCCGGCATGACTGGGTTTTGCGATCGCTACTGGCCGTTTCCTCAGCCATCACAAAGTCTACGCCCGGTGAACGATGCAATTGCGATACAACGACTCGCTCAGCCCCGTTGATGATGAATTCGCCACCACCAATCATGATCGGAATATCGCCGAGGTACACCTCTTCTTCAACAGGTTGCTCTTTCACAAGGCGCAACCAAACACGGAATGGCATACCATATGTCAAACGAAGTTGCCGGCATTCGGCAGGCGTATAGCGAGGCTTACCCAATTCGTAACGGACATACTCGAGGCGGAACTGCCCGTCATAGCTCTCGATCGGAAATACTTCGCGCAGGATGGCTTCCAGACCAATATCCAAGCGGTCGCGTGAAGTGCGATCAGCTTGGAGAAACCGCGCGTATGAAGCAGTCTGAATTAATGTCAGCCCGGAAATCTCGTACTCGGCATTGATTTTTCCGAAGTTACGAACTGCGTCTTTGTCGATCGTACGAACAGACGGAATCGGCATACAGAGACCTGCCTTCAATTAGAAAATCGCAACACGCGAGCCAAGCTAGCGCTTCCCCGCCGAGAATTAAACAAACTCAGTACAACAAATACCTGCCATTTTGGCTAAATGAGCCGCAAGAGCACAGCCGCCGGCGTTTGAAATCTCCCGACGAATGGCGCGCGACGAAAAGCACCTGCCGATCAACTCGACAGCTGCCTGCTTCAATGAGCCATCCACATTAAATTCGAATCTGACTGACGATCGCTGGACACTAAGTGCCAAGCCTTCATTCACAAACGGATGCTCACCCATGAGGCGAATCACCCAAACCATCGGCATTTGCCACCGCCGGCGGCGACCAACGATCGCCCCGGCCAGTGCCAACGAAAAGCTCATCCAACAGAGTACATGAATATCAACTATTTGATATCGCAAGCACCGCCAGCGGCGACAACCTCAGCCTTCAGCTTCTCAGCATCTTCCTTTGACAGGCCTTCCTTCAAAGGCTTTGGCACACCTTCGACAAGATCCTTTGCTTCCTTTAAACCCAAGCCCGTCACAGCACGCACGACCTTGATAACAGCGATCTTGTTCTCGCCGAATCCAGTCAGAACGACGGCGAACTCAGTCTGTTCGGGAGCAGCTTCCGCAGGCGCTGCACCCGCACCGCCCATCATCATCACAGCACCGCCACCAGCTGGCTCAATACCATGAACTTCCTTTAGATAGTCCACAACCCGCTTCGCCTCCAGCAGGGTCAATCCAACAATTTTATCGCCAAGCTCTTTCGTCTTGCTATCAAATTCAGTGGCTGCTTCAGCAGACATTGCCAACACCTTTCTTTTTCGGTAACACGCTTTTCGTTAACAACAAACACATCAGCAGAACACCAAGCCGCTGAATCACTCAAAAGTTTCTTTTTCAGACAAGGTTTTCAACTGCCCAGCCAACTTGCCACCAGGCGCCTTGAAGCAACCAGCCAACTGGCTACCCGGAGACAGCATCAAGCCTGCAATCTGACCAATCGTCTCCGCACGCCCAGCACTCTTGCTGAGACTATCTACAGCTGCCGCATTGAGAGTCTGCCCCTCAACGCTGCCACCCTTGATTTCCATTTTTGGCATGTCTTTAGCGTACTTAGTCACCGCCTTAGACAACGCGACGATGTCATCGCCACCCCAAATCAATGTCGACGGCCCCGCCAACACAGAACCCAAACCCTCAATGCCCTTTCTCTTGAGAGCGTTTGCCGCAACCGAATTCTTGACCGTTAGTGCGGTAATTCGATCCTTCCGCAAGCCAAGCCGCCAACGATTGGCAGTAATCGCATCAATCTTAGAGCAATCAACAACAATGAAATCCTTCACATCGCCAATTCGCGATTGAATATCGGAAATCACCATGTCTTTAACTTGACGACCCATTGCTACGGACTCACCAATAAATTTAACTAAGCAACAACCTCAAACCAAAGCATCTACACCGTTGCTAGACTGCAACCAGAATTGAAGGCATCATTGTCGCGGAAACGACCACACCGCGAACATAAACACCCTTGGATGCACTAGGCTTGAGACTGCGAATAAAGCTCAACAATGATTCAATATTTTCAGTCAACTTGTCTGCATCGAACGACATGCGACCAACGACGCAATGAACGTTTGAGCCATTATCGACGCGAAACTCAACCTTGCCCGCCTTGTACTCACGCACGGCTGTAGCAACATCCTGAGTCACAGTGCCAGCACGCGGACTAGGCATCAGACCACGAGGACCAAGTACACGCCCGAGCGGCCCAACAACACCCATCATGTCGGGAGTCGCAATAGCGACGTCAAATTCGAGCCAGCCATCCTTTATCTTGTCAGCCAAATCCTTCCCGCCCACAATGTCCGCCCCGGCAGCTTGAGCGATCTTGACATTCTCACCCTGCGCAAACACCACAACACGCTGCGACTTACCAATACCATGAGGCAAAACAATTGACCCACGAACAATTTGATCCGCTTGGCGAGGGTCAACACCCAAGCGCACGGCGATCTCTACTGTCTGATCAAAACCAATCTTCTTAATTGCCTTTGGCAGGGTATCTTCTAAGCCCTTTAGAGCCTTGACAGCTTCTGGCAATTGCATTGCACCAAAACCAGCTGCCTTCTTAGACAGCGACTTCATACGCTTCGACTGACCTGCCATTATTCGCACCCAAAATCTGCCAACCAGAAACAAGAATGACACCCGACACACGTAAAACTAATCAATAACTTCAATACCCATACTTCGCGCGGTCCCGGCAATCATCTTGCGGGCCTGCTCCGGAGAAGAGGCATTGAGGTCCTCATACTTCTGTTTTGCAATTTGATCCAGCTGCGCGGTGGTGACGCTGCCAACCTTCGTTCGAAGCGGACTACCAGAACCCTTCGCAACGCCAGCAACCTTCTTCAACAACACAGCCGCTGGAGGGCTCTTTAAGACAAACTCAAATGTCCTGTCATTATAGACGGTGATCACACAGGGAATCGTAATCCCCATCATGTCACGAGTCTTCTCATTGAACTGCTGAACAAACTGCCCAATATTAACACCGTGGGGCCCAAGTGCAGTTCCAACTGGCGGAGCTGGCGTAGCCTGACCACCCGTCACCTGAACCTTAATCTGCGCTGTAACTGCACGCTTTTTACCCATGACCGATCAACCCAAATCGCTAAAGAAACCAACACAAAAGACCGCCAACACCAAGCCTATCAAACCGACTCCACTTGCCAATGATCCAACTCAACAGGAGTCGAACGACCAAAAATTTCAATCAAAACCGAAACCTTTCCGTTATGCTCATCCACTCCCTCAACAGTCCCCTCGAAATTCTCGAAAGTACCCTCCCGAATCTTCACCACATCACCAGAGGAAAATTGAATCTTGACTTTTGGAGCAGCAGTCGCCTGCGCCTCGGCCCTGCCCAACATCCGATCGACCTCATGCTGATCCATCGCCATCGGCTTACCAGCAGCCCCGGCAAAATCGCCGACACCACCCGTATCTCTAACCAAATACCACGTATCATCATTCAGCACCATCTGAATCATGATATAACCAGGAAACAGCTTGCGATCCAACTCCTTTGGGGCACCGCCTCGAGTGTCAACAACCTTCTCAGAAGGAATTACAATTTCACCAAAGAATTCTTCCAACCCTTCAAGCCGAACCTTCTTCAACAGAGCTTCACGAATCGTCCGCTCACGGTTTGTCTGAACCTTCAGCACATACCACAGCATATCGCCGGCCGCAGAACTCGTACCAACTGCGTCTTTGGCCATGAAGACAAACCTCTCGAACAAATCCAGAAGAAATCAGAATTCGGCGGAAAATCGGAACCAAGCATCTTGACAAACAGGAACAACAAATGCAAACGCTCAACCCATCTGTTTCAGAAGATACCGATCATCGCAAACTCAACTTTTCGAACTGTATTCAGTAAATCCAATAAAGCTGAACAGCCAAGTCCAAAGCAAGTCAATGAGAAACAGAAACAGACCGAGAAAAAACATGGTACACAAAACGACCACAGTCGCCTGAATCACTTCCTGGCGACCAGGCCAAGTCACTTTTTCCAACTCAGACTCAACAGACACGAGAAAATCAGCGAATCGTGGAAAGTTAACTACCCGAAAAGCAACCCAGCAACAAACCAACCAAAC
>JAYVNW010000718.1:0-1819 GCA_043758225.1 Candidatus Kuenenia sp.
AGCACCAACTTCGTCCACTTCGTTCAGGACAGGTGTCGCACAAACTTTCCGTGGTGGACGTATGTGATAGGTGATCCGTGACTGTTCGAGAAATTCAGCGTATGATTGAGGACGATGGCTGGGTGATGGTGGCTCAAAAGGGCAGCCACCGCCAATACAAGCACCCAACCAAACTCGGTCGCGTCACAATTGCTGGACATCCAAAGGACGATCTCGCGCCTGGTACTCAAAACAGCATTCTGCGGCAGGCAGGACTCAAGGACTAAACCCATGCAAACCAAGTACCTAATCGTCATCGAAAAGGCGGCAAACAATTTTTCGGCTTTCTCTCCTGACTTACCGGGTTGTGTTGCGACCGGTTCAACGCAGACCGAAGTTGAAGAACGGATGCGCGACGCAATCCGAATGCATATCGATGGGATGCGTGAAGATGGACTGGCAATTCCGGAGCCATCTTCGGTTGCAGAGTATATCGAGGCTTGAAGGTCGCCCAGCATTCAATTGCAGTTCAACTATTTTGCCCGAAATGACTCCGTCACGTAGTACACTGCAAACGTCGCGAGCCAGTGTTCGCCTTCGTAGTGGCCGCTGGTGACGTAGGTCATGCCGGCGGTGAAGTGCTGGCCTGCGGAATCACGGAGCACCGCTTTGCGAGGATCTGTGTCTGCCAATGCCGATGCGATACCTGCCATCGTCCAGGCTCGGGAAAGATCGAGGCCCGCGAGATGCACAAGATGGCCGTCGGTGACGTCGCTGACTTGCACCGGTTCCATCATGGACCCCATTTGACCAGTGCCAAGCTGAGGCAAAAACGTGTCAAGCCATTTCGAAAACTCATCGCGAGGCAGAACACGTCGCATGAGGTCCGCTTCATTGAACCCAGATGAGAAGAAATCGTTGCCCGATGGTTCATAATGAGCCGGATAATTGACGTCCTTCAGATAGAACTGTTTCGCACGAGCAATGATCAACTCTTCCAGCGGTTTGTGACCTGTTCGCCGCGCGTAATCAAGCTCCAACGAGAGTGCGAAGCCGGTATCCGGGTGAATGCCCGTGCGAATTGGAAAACTGAGCTTCGGAAGGTAATCCAACGAGTGCTGCACAATGATTGTCTCAAGCGGCCTGAGATTGTCGCGCCACTGTTTCGCGTCGAGATCTTCCCAGTCATGAAGTTCGGTGACCAGTTGCAAAGCCCATGCCCAGCCGTACATGCGTTCGAAACTCTTGTTTTCCTTCGGAAGAAAATAATCAGCCTCCGCCTGCAGTTTATCTTTGGTCAATTGCCGATTGAGCGTCTCGCGAATTTGAACCGCGACGGATGAATTCGGATACAGCTTTAACAGTCGAGCCAGCATCCAGTGTCCGTGGACGGACGAATGCCAATCAAAGCAGCCATAAAACACCGGATGCATAGCCGATGGCGATTTGACATCAACTGACGACGCCATCACATTCGAAGGCTTGTTCGGATACTCCTGCGGAATACCCTTCAGCGCGAGGGCCGCGAAGGCAGCGACTTGTTCGTCGGTCAGAGTCATTCCCGATTTCTCCGGCACGCATGCGTCGTGCTCGTCTGCCCTTGTCACGCTGAAAGTCCACTCGAAAGTTGTGATCACCAGAATGGAAACAACGGCAACACGAATATTCAGGGGAAGCAGCAAAACGATTTGCATGACTCTTTACTTTTTTGAGCTATCAATGAAATACGCCAGCGGTGTGGAAAGAACCCAGCGAGCGGCAGGGCGTCAGCCCTCCGAGTGTTCTTATCGAGGTTTTGTTCAAGTGTGGAATCAAGGATCGTGCTCGGAGGGCTGACGCC
>JAYVNW010000719.1:0-2096 GCA_043758225.1 Candidatus Kuenenia sp.
GCCGCGAAAGTTGCGACTCGTATCGTGCCGGCGGATGTTGTCCCCTACAAAGTGGAACGACCGATGGGAATGCAGGCAGGAGTACTCTGTGTCCTTGCACTACTGATTTGGTTACTGCCAACACTTGATCCGTTTGGCAAAGTCGAAGCAGCCACGAAGGTCGAAAAGGCCAGGAAAGAAATTGAACTCATTCGCAAGGTCGTGAAGTCTCGTGAAGAAAAACTTTCGCAGGAAGTAAAAACTGCCGAAGAGCGTGACGACAAAATTAATGAGCAGATGAAAGAGCTGATGGCGTCTCTTCGGAAGATGCGACCGATGGAAAAAAAACCGAATTCCAAGGTTTTGCAGGACCATCGCGGCTCTTTGAATGACATGTGGAAAAACGTCTCCAGCGAAGAACTGCGCGAAATGCTCAGTCAGTCAATTTCGGATCAACAATTCGGTGGCCAGAGAACTCAGAAGATGAACGAATGGCTCAAGCAATTGCAGCAGGGCAACAGCGAAATGCTTCAGCAGCAACTGGATTCGGCAAAGGAAACCATGGAAGCCATGCTGGAAGCCAAAACGCCGGAAGATCGCCAGAAGCTGGCATCTCAGCTGCGTCGGCAGTTGCAGGATATGAAGAAATTCTCGTCCGAAAAAGCTGGTTCACCAGAACTCGAAAACGCCCTGAATCAGGCAATGAAAGCCTTGGAGGCACTTGCCGCCAAAAAGCAAAGTGGTGAAGCCGCCAGCGAAGAAGAAATGCAGATGGCTCAGGAAGCCGCTGAAGCTCTGCGCGAATCGCTGGAACTATCAAAAACTGAACTGCAGGAACTGGCTCGATCAGCCAAAGAAATGAAGCAGCTTGAAGAAGCCCTCAAGACGATGCAGGAGGCCGAGAAGCTCAATCAGGACGGACAGCTGGACGGTGAGCAATGTGAAGGCTGCAAATCCCTCGCTGAGTACGCAGAAAAGTACAAAAAGATGATGGCCGGAATGGGCCAGAGTGGCGAAGGCGAACGCGAAGAAGGCGGCAGCCCGATGGAAGAAGATGACAGCGATCCGGAAGGCTACAAAGACGAAAAAACGAAGACACAGATTCAGGCTGGGAAAGTTTTACTGTCGATAAAAACCAGGGAAGCAGCAACTGAAAAAGACTTCGATCCCGAAGAGTTGAAGAAGTACGAAAGCACGGTCAGCGAGATCAAATCCGGCGTGCAAGCCGCAATCGAAAATGAACAAATTCCTCCCGGCTATGTCGATGGCATTAAAAGCTACTTCGACAATCTGGAGACCGCCGATTCTCCGAAAAAGTAGTCATTCGCCTGTCGCCCGAACCAAGCGGAGTCCCGCCGTAGGACGTGTCTCCAGACCCCATTGCGGCAGCACGGGACTGAAGTTCCGTCCCGCAGTCTTAAAGACTCCAATGGCGCGTTCGAACTCCAAACGCAGTGCAGGCAAGAAAATTCAGGGCAAGAAAATTTCCGCTGCAGGTCGCCTCAAAATCTTCTTACTCCCAATTTTCTTGCGTGAAAACGACGCCACTCATCCGGTTCCGGTTGCCGCGATCACCGATTCCCGGATCGCCATTCCTGAATGCTCAACGCTTTCTCGCCTGCAACCACGATGTGATCAATAAGAGGAATGCCAATAATCTCAGCGGCAGATTCCAGGCGCTCGGTGACGTTGATGTCCTGATCACTTGGCGTCGGGTCACCGGACGGATGGTTGTGAACAACGATGATACAGTTGGCCGCATCACGAATAGCCGGACGAAAAACTTCGCGCGGATGCACAAGGCTGTTGCGAAGTGTGCCAACAGTAATCTGATGCGATGCAATCGGTTGGTTTTTGGTATCCAGCGTCACCATGTGGAACTCTTCCTGCTTGGCTTCTTTCGCGAGCCGACTGAACTGTTCCAGACAGAATCGCATGGCAGTCGCCGGATTCGTAATGCGAATCCGCTGCTTGAAGCCATTGTCCATCGCAGCCGCCACGCGACGTCCCAGTTCGATTCCGGCCATGATTTGACAGTATGCAGGTTCGTTCACGGCGATGCTGTATTCTTTAAGTTCCTTCGGCCCGAGCCCAGGCAGCGTTTCCAGCCGTTCCCC
>JAYVNW010000720.1:0-3438 GCA_043758225.1 Candidatus Kuenenia sp.
CCAACCATGTGATACGCACGACAGCTGCTGCACCTGGCCCACAACAATTCACCTCGAGCCGTGTGAACTCGCAGCTTCGTAGCATTGTGCGTCTCTGGATTTCCGCAGGCAGGGCAGATCGCAAAGTCATCAGCAACCTCGTGTGACGAAGGATCGCCTGTCGCAGAAGAATGCGAAACTTGTGTTCTCAGGGCGGAGCTAACAGACATGGCAGATTCCTTTCTGCGGTCGATGAATTGGCACGGCCGTGGGTGACCATGACTTCAGCATTGGTGCATTCCGATTTCCGAACAAAATTGTAACATTTCTGTCTTATCTCACAAAGACCACAAATCTAAATGATTTAATGTTCAACCACTGCTGATGGCGAGCCGGGCGTGAGTCCACTGAAAAGCAATTTGTATGGTGTGTTGTCGTCGCGGTCTACCAGGGGATTGACATCTACCCGCTCGCCGAGCCGCAATTGTTGAGTGACTTTTGACGAACGTCCTGCGTTTGATACACTCGTGCGTTACCTCACATCACGATCCCGCCGCTCTTTTGCAAAATCTCCCAATGCAACAACGACCCCAATTTGCGATCCATTTTGATCAGGAAGTTCGATCCAACGCTGTCCGAGATATTATTGCCGGCACGGAACCACATTCACTGCGGACGTTCACTCCCAGTCAGGCGGTCCTCGCAAAATCGGCGGGCGTGTTTCACTGGACTCCGGAAGGTCGCAGGCTGTACGACTTCACATCAGGCGTCCTGGTGGCGAATCTTGGCCACAATCCCAAACGCTGGATGAATCGCTTCACAACGTATCTGGGTTGGAATCCGTCCGTGATGTCATCGACAGAAGACGGCTTCTTTCAGGGAGTTTCGCTAACGGCCTATAATGCCATCACAGAGCTGGAAGCCATCGCCAGCCAACGGTTGATTGCGAATTTGAACGCCAGCCCAGGCGGTGGTCGATTGAGCACCGTAATCTGGGCCGCTTCCGGGTCTGAAGCTGTTCAGAAAGCTCTGTGGGCATGCATGAAGCGTGATCCCAAACGCGAAGGCATTATGGCCACGCGTTTTGGATTTCACGGCAAGAAGGGACTTAGCGGCGCTGTGACCGGTTCAGAAGCAGATCCTGATCGTGATCCACGCGTTCACTTCATTTCATTTCCGCGCGAAGAATGTTCCGACGTTGACGCGCCGGCCAAGGCGTTTGATCCAGCGGTGTATCGAGCGGAACTGGAGCGAATCTGGACCGCAAGCAACGGAACCATCGGTTGCCTGATCACAGAACCGTACCTTGGCGGTGGCGGCAGTTTCCATCCGCCGAAAGCTTACCTGCAGTTGCTGCAAACGTTTTGTCGTGAACATGATATCTTGTTTATTCTGGACGAAGTGCAGTCCAATTTTGGGCGTACTGGCCGCATGTATGCGTTTGAATCTTACGGCATTGAGCCTGATTTTGTGTGCCTTGGCAAGGGTCTGGGGAACGGCGTGCCTGTCAGTGCGGCGGTTGGCCGCCGCGATGTCTGCGAGCCGATGGGCTACGGCGCGACGTCCGACACGTGGAGTGCGAATACTATTTCTTCAGCGGCTGTGATTGCGACTCTGGATGAATTTGAAAGCACAGATATCCTCGAACGCACGCGGCATCTGAGCGACATCTTCCTGAATGGCCTGCGGAAGTTGAAGGAGACTGGTGTTGTAGTCAAGGTTCGCGGCGAAGGTATGGTCTTTGGTATTGAATGTGGCCCGCTTGGCGCCTTGACGCCAAATCAGGTGGCCAATGCTGCTGTCGAACGATCGTATCTTGGCAATTCCGGCGGTGATGGTATTCACCTGCTGGGGCCGCTTGCCAACTGTGTGATTCGTATCAGCCCACCGATGTGCATGACGGACGAAGATGCACATGCGTCTTTGCAGTTGTTGAACAGCTTCGTCAAAGACGTCGCAGATCGTCACGCCTGAATCGACTACGGCAAATCACCCGCAAATGGCAGTGTCGATGAATCGCGCTCGGCCATGCCTTCTTTGAAATGCCGACGGCAGACTGAAACGTAACTTTCATTGCCACCGACTTTGATCTGATCGCCGGATCGCAGTGGTCGGCCTTCGGTATCCAGACGCAACACCATGGTCGCCTTTCGACCGCAGTGGCAAACGGTTTTGATTTCTGACAACACATCTGCCCATGCCAGCAGATACTGACTGCCTTCAAACAGATTGCCTTGAAAGTCTGTTCGTAGCCCGTAGGCCAACACGGGCACGCCAATGCGATCGGCGATTTCGCCGAGATCGAACACCTGTCTGCGACTTAAGAACTGAGCTTCGTCAACAAACACGCAGGCAATTGACCGTTCCGCATGGCAGTTCGACGCGATTTCAAATAACGAATCGGCCTGGTCAAAAGTCATTGCTTCCGCATGCAGACCGATTCGGGACGAGATGCGGCCGACTCCGTCACGAGTATTCAGTCGCGGCGTTAACAGCAGCGGATTCATTCCGCGTTCCTGATAGTTGTAGGCCGCCTGCAACAGTGTCGTGGATTTGCCCGCGTTCATTGAAGAGTAGTAAAAGTACAGCTTGGCCATTAATCGGATGCGGTCGACAAAAATGGAGAATTTGATGCGGCAGAACGATGCCAAATCATATCATCATTAGTCCGACACTCCAGAGAGCGAAGCTAATGAAATTGACTCATTTCGATCCGCGGGGGGGTAGAACGATCCGAGCTCTCCATCAGCAAACTCCGGCAGATTCCGCCTGCGTGATGTAACACCACGTAACCTGCGTTGTCGATGTTTGCTTCAATCGTTCTCCTCGGCACCGTCGTGATATTGAGTTTAAGTTCTCAAATCCGGACTTCCGATAGACCGAGGTGTAATGCCGCGCGGGTGTCGTCTGCGCGCAGGGCGGGGATGACTGACAAAACATCCAGCGGGGGAACGCAGGGATGACCATGTTCAAATTTTTAAAATCGATACGGCAGGGACTGAAGCGGTCCTCATTGCCCGTTGTAATTGCTGGTGCCGCAGCCGTGCTGTTTGCTGAATGTGTCAACGCTGAAGAACCGCTTGTTACAAATGTCGGACGGTTCGAGATTCCGTTTGAGATCGAAACCGAACCAGGCAAACGACCGGAAGGTTTTGCTGTTTTGTTCAGTTCACAGGATGGCGGACGCAACTGGGAGAAACTGAGTACCGTACCGGCTGTGAGTCAGGGCTTCACGTTTACAGCACCGCGCGATGGTCATTATTCGTTTGCAATTCGAACCACTGACGCTCAGGGAAATCTGCAGCAGGTGATTCAGGGCAGCGCACCGGAACTTGAAGTTGTCGTTGATACGGTTTCTCCAGAAATTCAACTGGATCTCGCCGAGGGCGGCAACGGACAGGTCCTTGTGAATTGGGTGATCAAAGACGCGTCCGTCGCCGCGCAGACTTTGAGCATTGA
>JAYVNW010000721.1:0-7267 GCA_043758225.1 Candidatus Kuenenia sp.
TTTGCAGAACTGAACGATGGAAAGCTGCAGCCGGATTTTTCGTTTCGTGATGATCCAGACGAAAAACGATTTCGACAGATCACGTGGTCAGCTTGCAAAGACCAGGCGATCCGCCATTCACGCGTGGTCCATCTCCTCTATCGCGCACTTGAGAACTGGCGATCGCGCACAGCATCTCAAAATACGGCAAACACGGATTTCACCAATGCTGATGAAGCAGGCATCGACAGCGCGGTCTTTGCGCCGCCGAAGACCGATGCGTGGAGAGAAGCATGGGAGATCACGGATCGAGTTCTTGAAGCGATGCAGACAGAATGCAAAGCGGTGGGGGCCAAATTTGTCGTCGTGATTCTTAACAACTCAGTGGAAGTCCATCCTGATCCTGCAGTCACACTGAAACTCGCCGGAAAACTCGGTTCCGCCAATTTGAAAGAGCCGCAACGCAGAATCATAGCTAGTGGCCAACGGTATGGATTTCCTGTGATCGATCTGCTTGAACCGATGGAGGAAATCGCTCACAAAGACCACGTTTTCTTTCACGGCTTCCATAACACTCCACCCGGGACCGGTCACTGGAATGAAACGGGACATGCCACAGCCGGAAAACTCATCGCACAACATCTGGCACAATTGCTGCAAAGTACGAATTCTGACCAAAGCACGCCCGGACGCTGATGTCATTACCATTGCTGCGGCGGTTGTTTTAGTGGGACCATGGTAATGGGATTGCATGTCGCTGGTGGCACATTGACAGGGCTGTTGAAAACTTGTCCGTATTGAAGCGAATCGTGCACTCTGTGGGCATTCATGATGCTACTCGCGGGTTGGAATGACAGTCAATTCCCAATGTCGTACCGGAAGGGAATCACCATTTGGCGCGGAGGCATGGGTGGATACAATCCGCCGCGTCGAATTCTGGCGATCTGAAACGGTCGCCCGCCGTGAAATGACTGAATCTGGAAAATCATCGATGGAAGCCGGAATTGTCGGCCTGCCGAATGTCGGCAAGAGCACACTGTTTAACGCCCTGACTTCATCCACAGCCGCTCAAAGCGCGAACTACCCGTTCTGCACGATCGAGCCGAATGAAGGGATCGTCAGTGTGCCCGATGCACGACTGAATCGAATCACCGTATTCATTCCTCCACAGAAAGTCATCCCGGCTATTTTGAAACTCGTGGATATTGCTGGTATCGTCAAAGGCGCCAGTGAAGGGGAAGGACTTGGCAATAAGTTCCTGAGCCATATTCGTGAAGTCGATGCCATCCTGCAGGTCGTGCGTTGCTTTGTTGATGACGACATCACGCATGTCGGCGGCGGCGTGAATCCACTGTCTGATATCGAAGTCATAGAAATGGAATTGATGCTGGCTGATATGCAGACGCTGGAGAACTCGATCCCGAAAGCACAACGCTCAGCGAAGAGCGGCGACAAAGAAGCGAAGCTTCGCGCGACGGTCATGGAAAAGTGCCAGGGAATCGTGAATGCCGGCAAACCATTGCGAAGCGCTGAATTCACAGATGAAGAGCGAACGGTCGTGCGAGCCATCGGTCTGATGACAGCAAAGCCGATTTTGTTCGTGGCGAACGTCGCGGAAGATGATCTTGAAGGAAAAAGCCCTCTTGTGGATCAAGTCCGCAAGTACGCAGCCGAACACGGCGCGTCTGTCGTACCGGTGTGTGCTAAGCTGGAAGCGGAACTGGCGGAACTCGACGAAGCAGATCGTCAGGAAATGCTCGAATCTGTCGGCTTGACCGAACCAGCACTTGGACCATTGGCACGGGCCGCCTACAAAACTTTGGGACTGCAGAGTTATTTCACTGCCGGCGAAAAAGAAGTTCGTGCCTGGACAATTCCCATCGGGGCAACCGCACCACAGGCGGCTGGCGTCATTCACAGTGACTTTGAACGCGGATTTATTCGCTGCGAAGTTTATACTTTACCGGATCTTGAAGCTCACAAGACCGAAAAAGATATCCGCGCCGCCGGCAAACTGCGAGTTGAAGGGAAGACCTACCTGATGCAGGATGGTGATATTTGTCACTTCCTGTTTAACGTTTAGTTCCTCAATAATCCCGCACTGGTGCTTCCATGTTGAATTTACGTTTACGCCTGCTGATTGTGTTCGCCCTGAGTATTGCAGTTTGCAGGACCGAACAACACGTGATGGCACAGGACGCGGCTGCCAACGCAAAACCTCGACGTTTTCTCTACGTCGCAACACCCGGTATCCGCAACTACCTTGAATATGGTGGGCATGGACTGATCGTGTTCGACATCGACAACGGACACAAGTTCGTCAAACGCATCCCGACAGGTGGTATCGGCAAAGATGGAAAGCCAATCAACGTGAAAGGCATCTGCGCGAATGCCAATACAGGCCGCCTGTATATTTCCACGATCGAAACTTTGCAGTGCATTGATCTGAAGACGGAAGAACTACTTTGGGAACGAGCGCTCGACGGGGGATGCGATCGAATGTCGATTGCACCTGATGGAGGCGTGCTCTACGTGCCGTCATTTGAGAAAGCTCATTGGAACGTCGTGCGAGGTGACACGGGTGAGTTGATCACAAGAATCACTCCGGATTCAGGAGCCCACAATACGGTGTATGGTGCGGATGGGAGATTTTGTTATCTCGCCGGACTTCGATCGCCATTGCTGACCGTCGCAGACACGAAAACCCACACCGTGGCCAGGACCATCGGGCCGTTCAGCAGCTCCATCCGCCCATTCACAATCAATGGAAGACAGACGCTCTGCTTCGTCACGATCAACGAATTGCTGGGCTTCGAGGTGGGCGACATCGTTGCTGGAATCAAACTGCATCGCGTCGAAGTGAATGGGTTTCAGCAGGGACCTGTGAAACGACACGGGTGCCCAAGTCACGGGATTGGTCTTACGCCCGATGAAAAGGAACTTTGGGTGACCGATGGCCATAATCAGCACATGCATGTTTTCGATGCGACTGTGATGCCGCCGAAACTCATGACCAGCCTTAAAGTTCGAGACGAACCCGGCTGGATCACGTTTACGATCGACGGCCAATATGCGTACCCGTCAACAGGTGACGTGATCGAGGCTGCCTCAAAGAAGATCATCACTAAACTCACTGATGAAACCGGTGTTGCTGTGATGAGCGAGAAAATGGTTGAAGTGCAAATCCGGCAAGGAATCGTGATTCGAATCGGCGATCAATTCGGAGTCGGCCGTGTACTCGATGTCAAGTAGCCAGTTTTGCAACACTTATTCGGCGGCCGCATCGATTTGACCGCCACGGATAGCAAGCCGAACGCGTTCGTGGTGAGCGATATCAATTCAAAAACACGGGGCAGAGCGCTTTACGCGACGATGCGTTATTCGCCAGCAGTTCGCCCGAGCGCGATATCAAAGTCGTTCATCGCGGGAACCATCATGGCGACGGAGGTGAATCCGTAGGCGACACAAATCCAGAAACACACACCCATGTTGCCGCCCAACAGAAAATCGGTAATCGCATAGAACGTGAGAAACGGCAACATGATCGACGCCAACGTGAGTGCGCCGGACGGGTTGCGGTAGGTCAGCGACGTGTAAAGTCCGAGACTACCAAATCCAATGAACAGGATGAAGCTTTGCAATTGAATTGCGAACGAGGATCGTGCTTCGACCAATAATAACATAAAGATAAAAATACCGATGAACAGAAAGAACATCGTTCCAAGACTGTGACCAATTGCGGTTCTCGAATTTTGGTAGGTCAAACCAGCATGGATTCCAAGTGTTACAGCGAAGATGTTCAATACCAGAAAAGCGACACTCAAATACAGTACGTTCTCAGCCGTCATGCCGGGAATTCGGCCCAGCAATGCCATTCCCATGATCATCAGCAATGGCATCAGAATCATCTCGCGCGAGTTCCACATCGCGCCGCCGATTTTTCCAAGGATAAATTCATGAGGTCGCAGATCTGTGACCAGCAAAATATCCAGAGTGCCTCCATCACGCTCGTTCGTGATCGAAGTCACTGCCTGAGCGTTCGTCAGGATCAAGCTCAGGATACCGATACCGAGAAATGCAAACGCCGGCGCAGTGACCATTCCCAGCACCAGATCGCTGTTCGTCGAACCAGTAAAAATCGCGGAACCCGCGATCAATAGCGTCAGTGCCAGATACGCCAGCTTGATCCAGATCATGCGACGACCGTAGGCCCGGGTTCGCATTTCACGCCAGATGATTGGGCTATCCCAGACGACTCGATGAATACGGCCCCTGACGGGTACAGCGGCGGCAGATTTTTCGGCTACTGTTGAATCCGCAAGTTGTCCGTCCACAAGAGTTTCGGGTTTGGATTCAGCCACGGACTGATTCATCTCACGTGAAGGATTCCAGCGTCGCAGTTGCGAAATCGTGACCACTGACAGCAAGCATGAGAGCGCGAGCAGTGCGGAGACAGTCGGTAATGCGGAAACGACGATGGGACCGATTTCAGCCTGACCAGCGGGATCGAGCACATTCATCAATCCAGCATATGGAGAAGCCAGCGCCAGCGTCGGATTGACAAGAACTCCAAGGCCGTAGGCAACCAGAACAAACAGCACCACGCCCAGAACGCTGATCGCCAGAGTTTGAAACGTTTTATCGCGCCAGAACGCCACAAAACAACCCCAACATCCCGCAGCCAGCGCGGCGGAACCCACCACGGCCTCGGCCCACAAAATCTGGGACCACGTGACTCCGCCCAGCAGTTTCAGAAAACAAAACACTGGCAGTGACGTTGTTAAGAGCACGCCCACAATGAGAAGGCTAGCCAGAAGTTTGCCAATGGCGAGCTCATGATTTCGCAGGTCAGTCATTAACAGCAAGATCAGAGTCTTGCGGTCTTTTTCCTGAGCAACGTTGGATGCCGTAAAGACTGTCGCGAAAAACATACCCAAGGTCAACTGCAGAAATGCAAACACCTTGAATGTCATAGCACTGAATGACGCGACGTCGCCTGCAAAAAGAACGTCCTGAAACCCGATCGTCGCCTGTCGGATACTGTAGAACAGTACCAACAGCCCGGCGACAAATCCGGAACGCATCAGATAATGACTCAGTCGTCGCGGCGCGGTCAGCGCTTCTCGAACAAATATAGGACCGGCTGCCACTCAACTGCTCCGTGCAATATCTTCCCGTGCGATTCTATAAAATCAACAGCACACTATTTCTTTCGTGACCGGCTTTCGGTCAGGAATTGTCGATCGATATCCATATGCATATCAGGATTAGACTCCCAAATGGCTTTCAGAGGATAGTCGGCGGCTTCAGTTGTGCCATTGTTCTGATGGACGGCTTTCCAGAATCGAACGGTCAGCAATGCCTCTTCACGATAGGCAGAGTTATCCACGAAGAACTTTGGATACTTATTCGATGCTTCCAGCCACTTGACCATTGAGGTTTCCAGAAGCGTCTGGGCTTCTGAAACCTGACTTGTTCCATCGGGCAGAACAATATTGTAGCCACGGCCTTCTGCATAGGCTTTTTTAGCATTGAAGAATGCCTTATGAGCTTCGATCGTGACAGGATCGCCTTCGGTTTCAGCAAAATCTCGCCAGTAGCGGTAGTGGACCATATCCACACTGCCGTTCCAGACTCGCTTCTGCATGCTTAGATCAACGCCATTCGCTGCAGCCATCGTTTCCAGTTCCGCTTCAGAACTGTTGAGCATGTATTTGTGATTGTCGAGACCTAGAAACGGATACTTACCGTAGTCATTCATCCATTCGTCGTAGGCCTGTTTCCAGATTGACGCGGTCAGCGTTGTGCTCGCACTTTCGTCATCCGGAGTCGCTGTTTCGTCTGCAGCATTGCCTGGAGTTGCTGACGTTGGCACAGCACCTTCCCCATAGAATTTGCCTTCTTTGGTCAATGCTTCGGCATAGCTCATAAAAGATTTCACAGGTCCCTGGCGGAAAAAGACGTGGGTCATCCCTTTGACTTCGACCAGACCATCATTGTCATCCTTTACATTTGCATCCACGAAATGCTGGCGAGCGACTAGGTAACTATCGAGGCCATATTTGTTGATCTCCCCATCCGGACCATTGGCTCCGGTCACTTTATCTTTGAACTTGTCATCCGGGTCGTGTACAAAGAAGTCACGGAAGAATTTCTTTTCGTCGGAAACACCCATCTTCTTGTCCACAACTTCGCCAACGTTGTGTTCCAGAATCGGCACTGTTTCATTACGTGCCGTACCTCGCTGCAGAAACTTGATACCTTCCTTAACCCAGTAGAATCGGTCGTCAACTTTGTCCCATTCGCGTGAAACGTTATAGGCCAGATTCCAACCCTGGAACTTCCAGATCTGCACGTAGTGCGGCTGAAGCAGAATGATCGAATCCACAGTCGTGCGAAGCTTCGCCCACTGTTTATGTTCCTGATATTCAATCGCCTGTAGATGCAGCAAACTGGCCGCTGGGCCGCGAAGTCCAAGCAGAACAAGGTTCATCACGGAACTGGATGGATCAACTTCACCCAGCGTCGCTTCGCCAAGATCGTAGTCCTGACGCAGCCGCCCAAGTTTTCCAAGACCGGAAGATGCAGCGGCACCTGTCGCACTCTGCTGCACCGGGAAACCGAGATAAACGATCGGTCCAAGCAGCAGGATAATACCGATGGCATAGGCCAGTTTGCGTTGTCGAGAAGTAAAACTATTCATTTCGATTCCAACTCCCGGAACTTCAGCAGAGCACCAGCAATCAGCACACAAGGGAAAAGAAAGCCTAGACAGATCAAAAAGGCCGGCACGACAGTCTGAGCAAACGGAACGTCAAACCCATTTTCAACAAAGCCCGCCGGAGCGTTGAAGACACTAAAATCCGGGACGATCTGACTGAATCCCCACAACGCAGCTCGTGGAACAGCATCGATTCCCTGAACAACGCGTTGAGTCGTTTCGGACACGTCCATCCCAACAGTCGGGTTACGATGCTGGGCCGTCATCACGGCTGCTGCGATTGCTCCCATGCCTTCCTGGGCGGGACTATACAGAATTTCGTTCATAAACCCATGGAAGAACTGGCCAACGATAAAGAACGTCAACGTGAAGAACAACGCGACTGGCCCTTTGACGATACAACTCACCGTCACGCCCAGCACGATGATCAACATCATCATCAGAGCCGTTGTCAGCAATGCTTTTACATACCCGACGCCAAACGCTCGGTCTGGTTTTCGAACAAACAAGTCAGGCCGAGCCATGCCAAGATACATTTGATCATTCAGGCAGGACACTTCGACTCGC
>JAYVNW010000722.1:0-3566 GCA_043758225.1 Candidatus Kuenenia sp.
CATTGCTTGTCGCCAGCAGTATGATTCTGCTGTGGCTCTCCTTCACGCCAGTTGACTGGTCCGGCCTGGCGTGGATCGCGCTGGTGCCGTTGATTCAACTGCTGCGACTCAAATCTTTGCCGCCGCGTGCATATCTTGTTACCTGGAGCGTGGCATTTGTCTGGGCGCTCTTCACACTACAGTGGATGAGGCTTGGGCATCCCGCAATGTTTCTCGCACTGGTCGCACTGGCCTTCTACGTCGCGATCTATGTGCCAGCATTCGTCTGGCTCGGTCGGCGCTGTGTGGCGATGGGAATGCCGGTGTGGCTTGCAGTCCCGATCGTCTGGACTACGCTTGAATTTGTTCGTTCCTGGATGATTACTGGTTTCGCGTGGTACTTTCTTGGTCACTCTCAGTACCGCTGGTCGATGCTGATTCAGATATGCGATATCACCGGCGTCTATGCTGTCACATTTGTGATCGCTCTGGTCGCCGCCGCAATTGCGGTCAATATTCCATTGGCGTGGCTGCAGTGGTTAAAACTGAGCGTTTATAGTGGCGACTCTGTGACTTCGAATACTCAAATCCAATGGCTCCCGGTCATTTCGGCTTCTGCTGTTTTGATCGGCATGCTTGGATACGGATTTGTCCGTCGCACTCCGCCCGAACAGTTTCCTGCTGGCCCGGTCTTCGCACTGATTCAGGGAAATTTCACACCGGATATGAAGCGGGACGAAGCAGAGGACACGACTCGCTATCGCGTTCACGACTCACTGACTCGCGAAGCGGTGCTGTTGCAACCGGACATTATCGTCTGGCCGGAAACAATGTTTCCCACACCCATGCGTTCTGTCGCAGAAGGTGTGACTGATAAGCAGATTCTGGAGCAACTTCCAAGCCATCTGTTGCAAGCGTATGGCAATGACACTGATCCATTAATCCAGACCTGGCGTGCCGAAGATGTTCAAAAGCGACTGGAGATGCACGCTCAGACGTCCGGTGCGGCGTTGGTCATCGGTGTCGAATCCGTTGTGGCCGAAAAGGACCGATTGAGGGTTTGCAACAGTGCGGCGTTCATCCGGCCGGATCTGGGGTATGTCGCACGCTACGACAAAATTCATCGCGTAGTGTTTGGTGAGTATATTCCTTTAAAGAACATCTTCCCATGGCTGCACAAGCTAACCCCTTTTGGATCGAACTACGGCATTGACGAAGGCGAAAGTGTTCGCATGTTTGAATACGGCGGCCATCGGATCGCTCCGCTAATCTGTTTTGAGGACACTGTGCCGGATCTTGTTCGACAAATCGCAGCCCAACGCGATGAGGCCGGCCATGAATGCGACGTCCTGGTGAATTTGACAAACGACGCCTGGTTTCATGGTTCCAGTGAGCTTGATCAGCATTTAATCACAGCGGCGTTTCGGTGCGTTGAAACTCGCATGCCGATGGTTCGTTGCGTGAACGGCGGAATCTCAGCGTTTATTGATGGCAACGGGCAGATTCGCGACCCGGCTGAGATTCACGTGATGAAAGAACCCTTCGACGGACTGCAGGTGCAACTGAAGATTTTAGACGGTTTGCGGGACCCACAGACTGGTCACTGGCGACGTCAATTCTCCGGCATCATCTTCGGTCAGGCACCTCTCGATCCCAGGGAGTCGCTCTACGTGAAGTATGGAGACTGGTTCGCTGGCATCTGCCTGTCGTTGACTCTGTTGGCAGTTCTGTTGTCCTTTCTGTCGTCTCGAAGAAGTTTGACCTGAACCGGCCAGGCTTTCACCAAATCGCTGCTGCTTCAGCGTCGTATTTATTCACCCGATCCAGCCGCCGTTGACATGCAATGTCTGCCCGGTAACGTATGATGACAGGTCACTGCACAGGTACAGAATGACAGATGCAATTTCATCGGGGTTACCGAATCGCTTCATCGGAATTTGTGCCAGCATCTGGTCCCGAGCCGCCTCCGGAATTGAAGCTCCCATTTCCGTCAGGACAACTCCCGGTGCCACCGCATTGACATTGATTCGGCGCGATGCAAGTTCGCGACTCAGAACCTTCGTGAACGCGATCACCCCCGCCTTTGCCGACGAATAATTCGCCTGACCGAAGAAACCGACGACGCCCGAAATTGATGCCATGTTCACGATACGGCCTCCATCCTTAAGATGCGGCAATGCCGTCTGACTGACCCTGAAAACCGCAGATAGATTCGTCTCGACGACGGAATCCCATTCGTCATCGGTCAGGTTTTTGAATGATCGATCACGCAGAATGGCAGCGTTGTTAATCAGAAAATCAATTCGTCCGAATTTCGTTTTGACAGCGTCAAAGAAGGCGGTCATGTCTTTGCGACTGCGAACATCCGCTGCCATTGTGAAACCGGCATCGCCCCATTCAGCTGCGGCTTGCTCCGCACGCTGACGACTGACACCGCTGTCATCGTCAAAGTAATTGACCGCGATTTTTGCACCGGCACGCAGCAGCATGGATGCCGTGGCCTTCCCCAAGCCCTGTATGCCACCCGTCACGACGGCAACGTTTCCCGTCAGATCGATTGGAATCATTAATGGTTTCTCTTTGAACAGCCACGTCGTTTTGAAACCCGTATTACGGTGTAGATCGCCGAATGTGTCAAGTTACGATGAAGGAAATCGAGCTCCGAATCGACTCCGGCAGTAGTCACACAATTTGCATATTCGTTACCTACGGACTGTTGAATCTTCCTCAATGCGGCAAAGTCGCCACGCTGTTGAGACTTGCGGCAGATTCACAACCTACGTTTCGATCGGTCGTGTGTGGCATGCCAACTTGGCTGGAATTCGATTCCGGTATCTCAACCCCGCTCTGAGAAGATCTGCTATGACGCTTCCGTCTTTCAACTATCGACTTGTCACCCGCAGCGATTTTGATGGTCTGGTGAGCGCGGCGCTGCTGCGTGAACTCGAGATGATTGACGACATTATGTTCGTACATCCAAAGGATATGCAGGATGGATTGATCGAAATTACTTCACGCGACATTATCACCAATCTGCCATACGTTTCGGCCTGTCATTTGTGCTTTGATCATCACCACAGCGAAGCGTTGCGAAACGGTCATGCCGTTCGACAGAACTATATTCTGGATTGCGACGCAGATTCTGCTGCACGCGTAGTTTTCAATTACTTTGGCGGAGCGGCCCGATTCAAAAGCATCAGCGCGGAGATGATGAGGGCTGTTGACAAGTGTGACGCCGCTCGCTTCACACGCGAAGAAATTTTGCTGCCGAAACGCTGGGATATGCTGAACTTTGTCATGGACCCACGCACAGGGCTCGGACGATTTCGGGACTTTCGAATTTCAAATTACCAGTTGATGATGTCGCTGATCGAATTTTGTCGCAGTCATACAATTGAAGAAATTCTGAACCTGCCAGATGTTCGTGAACGCGTTGAACTCTACAATCTTCAACGACAGGATTTCTGCGAACAGATTGCACGTTGTTCCGGCTTGTATGGCAACGTCGCAGTGATCGATCTGCGCCAGGAAGACGTGATCTACTGTGGAAATCGATTTCTGTCCTACGCATTGTTGCCGGAATGTAA
>JAYVNW010000723.1:0-2628 GCA_043758225.1 Candidatus Kuenenia sp.
AGATTACACCAGCAAAGGACTTGTCAACGACGATGGCATTCCGCGTGATGGACGGGAAGCGGAACTCTGGAAAATGATGGATCCGTGGACCTATCGAGCTAAATTGACGATGCCAAAATTGCTGGTCGTCGGTGCCAACGACCGATACTGGTCGGTCGATGCTATGAATCTCTACTGGGATGATCTTGTTGGAATCAAGCACATTCATCGCGCACCCAATGGCGGGCATGGACTGGATGCCGGCCGCGAAAATGCACTGCGGGCGATCGCTGTCTTTTTCCGTCACGCTGCTGCCGGAAAGACTCTGCCGGAGTTTAATTGGAAGCCAAAAGTCACTGAGTCCGAAGTCGGTATTGCCATGACTCCGACGGGTGATCCGAAGGCCGTCCGACTTTGGGTGGCTCGATCTGATTCCAACGACTTCCGCGAATCGGAGTGGAAATCCCAGGAACTGACAAAGCAGGACGGTGCCTTTAACGGAACTGCACCAAAGAATGGTGACCAACGCGTCGCTGTATTCGGGGAGGCCGAATACAACTACGAAGGCGTGAACTATCTGCTCTCAACGCTGGTGTTCTGGAAGTGACGGCCGAATCAAAAATCATCCAACGCTGAACTGTTCAGACGAGAAATGCCGATGCGCATCTCGTCTGATGCCAGCGAATCCAGATGTGGTCTCGGAATTATTGTTTGAGGGCCATCATTTATTCGTTGAATCCTTGCCCCCAGTTGATTTAATTTCTGTTCGAACGCGTGATAGCCGCGATCGAGGTGATACACGCGGCGGATTTCCGATCGTCCTTCGGCTGCCAGCGCCGCCAGCACCAACGCGGCGCTGGCTCGCAGATCGGATGCCATGACCGGAGCACCGGATAACTTTGGAACTCCATCGACGATCGCAGCGTTGCCTTGAATCCTGATATCGGCACCCATGCGGACGAGTTCTGCGGCGTGCATGAATCGTTCCGGGAAAACGCAATCGGTGATTCGACTTTCTCCCGCGACTGTAGATAATAGTGCCATGAATTGTGCCTGACAATCGGTTGGCAAACCGGGATATGGTTCCGCCTTCAGGCTGGCTGGGCGCAGAATGCCGCAGCCTCGCACGCGCAGGCTGTCATGTGTGGCCTCAATCGGGACACCGATTTGCTGGAGAGCGTCCAGCACGCACGTCATATGCAGAATCGGTGCGTTTTGAATTGTCACATCGCCCTTCGTGATCGCTGCGGCTAATGCCAGAGTTGCCGCTTCAATCCGATCGGGGATCACAGTGTGACGCACGTCTTGCAACTGGTCCACTCCATCGATTTCGACAATCGACGTACCGGCTCCGGAGATTCTTGCACCTGCAGCATTCAGAAAACACGCGAAGTCCTGAACTTCGGGTTCCTGAGCCGCAGAACGGATGACCGTGCGGCCTTTTGCCAATGCAGCGGCAACCATCACGTTACATGTCCCTGTCACTGTCGGCCCAAAAGGTCCACACAGATCAACATCCGCACCGCGAAGCTGCGACACGGATGCGACAATGTATCCGCCTTCCAGTCGAATGTCGGTGCCAAGTGCCGTTAGACCTCGCAGATGCAGATCGATTGGTCGATGACCGATGTTGCAGCCGCCGGGCAGGGAGACTTGAGCCGTTCCGAAACGAGCCAGCAGCGGCCCCAGCACACAGACGCTGGCACGCATTTGCCTTACGAGTTCATACGGAGCGACTGACGATTTCACTTCATTGGCATCGATAGAAATTCTGCCATCATGGCCAACTTCAACAGCCGCACCGACGGCCTGCAGCAGTTGTTGCATCGTTTGAATATCACGCAATTGCGGGACTTGTTCAAGAATCACTTCACCGCGAATCGCCAGTGACGCCGCCATGATCGGAAGTGAAGCATTTTTGCTGCCACCAGCGCGAACCGTTCCACAAAGCGGATGTCCGCCTTCAATACGAAACATGTCCAAAATCAGCGTCCTTTCGGATCACAGGGGTCCAACTTCGCACGATCAGGGGATCAACATTTCCCGCTCGCCTGACAATATTCCTTCAACGATCCGCTCATTGCCACTCAGATCGCGGCGAATTTCGGTTGAACTGAAACCTGATGACTTTAACAGCTCCGCCACGGTCTGACATTGCGCCGGGTCAAGTTCCAGAGCGATGAACCCACCAGGTTTCAGAATCTTTGCCGCATCGGCCACCAGACGCCTTACGATGTCCAGACCATCCTCGCCCGAGAACAACGCTTCAGGCGGTTCGTGCTGAACAACTTCCGGCTGCAGAGTTGCACGTTCATCCTCGCGAATATACGGAGGGTTGCTGATCAGTCCATCGAACTTGATGCCGGTCTCCACTAACGGCTGCAGGACATCGCCAGCCAGCAGATTCACTCGGCCTGCCACTTCCAGCTTTCCAACATTACGACTGGCGATTTCCATAGCTCGCGGCGAATTATCAGTCGCGTAGACAATGCAATTCGGACGTTGTCTGGCGATTGTGATCGCGATACATCCGGAACCAAATCCAACTTCAGCGACAGTTCGAGACTGATCTTTCGGGATGCTTTCCAGGCAAACATCAACGAGTGTTTCAGTTTCCGGTCGCGGGATTAATACGCCCTGACCGACTTC
>JAYVNW010000724.1:0-2595 GCA_043758225.1 Candidatus Kuenenia sp.
CCAAGTTTTCGATGCAGTGTTCCATAAAAACTATGACCTGCAAGTCGCACCAGCTTAAATGTCTGCTCTGCTCGGCGAATCAGAATTCGATCGGCCGAATCCACAGGCCGGTTGATCTGCCCATCGATAACAAGCATCACGCCATTTGGAGCATCTCGAACCGAGAGTTCAAACGTGCGTTCCGCAGAATCGACGATCGGGCGGACTGTCAGTGTATGGGGACAAATCGGCGTGATGGCAAAGCATTGCAGTTCCTGCCGCAGAATCGGGCCACCCGCCGAAAGATTATGAGCTGTCGAACCGACCGGCGTACTAATGATCAAGCCATCGCAGCTGTACGTCGTCACATCGACATTGTCAATTTTCAGATGGATGGACAGCATCTTCATCGACCCGGCCGCTGTCACATTGACTTCGTTCAATCCAAGGTCAGTGATCACAGTACCGTCAGCTTGATGATGCTGACATTCGAACATCAAGTGTTCAACCGTCAGATACTGGCCTCGCTTTAAAGCCGGAAGCCCTTTGCGGAATTCTGCAGGACTCAAATCAGTCAAAAATCCAAGGCGGCCAAGATTAACGCCGATGATTGGAAGCTGGCGACGTCCCAATTGTCGGCATCCACGCAGCACAGAACCATCGCCGCCGAGCACAACAACAATGTCGGCTTCCAGATCCTCAGGAATCGGCACGTTGGAAGAAATCACGCCGACGACAACAACTCCGCGTACCGTTTCGATATACGCGCGCAGGTCATCCCATGCGGCTTTGATGCCTGGCCGGTCGCCGCCGATGATGACAATAAGTCTGAGGTCAGGATCTTTCATTTGGCCTCGCGGGATTAGAATTCCTGCAATAAGCAGATCACTTCACATCGTAGCATTCTACATTCGACGGGAGCGTGACAATCTGCAATGCTGTATGAATTCCAGACAAATCGATCACACTCATAATGTTCAATCAGAAGATCTATTTTCATGGCGAATCAGGCGTCTATCCCGGAAAAACTCACAGTCATCGTTACCGGAGCGTCCGCAGGAATCGGTAAAATCCTCTGCCAGCGGCTAGCAACAAAAAATTTCCGCCTTGTCCTGGCAGCTCGTTCCCTGGATAAACTCCAGCAATTGGAATCAGAGCTTACGGCAGTTGGGTGCGAATGCCTCACAGTCGCGACCGATGTGGCCGATCCGAATGCTTTGGAGACTCTGGTCCGCTCGACGATGGACAGGTTTGGACGCATTGATGTGCTGGTGAACAATGCCGGAATCGAGTGCTTTGGAGAATTCGATCAGCTGCCAATCGATCAGATACTGCAGACGATCGAAACGAACCTGACTGGCACGATTGTACTGACACGGCATGTCGTGCCAATTATGCGAAAGCAGGGCTTCGGTCGTATCATCAATATGGCTTCCACAGCTGGTAAACATGGACCAGCTTTTGGAGCCGTCTATGGTGCAACGAAAGCCGGAATGATCGCCTTCACACAAGGGCTGCGTGGCGAACTTCTGCCGCATGGAATTACAGCCACAGCGATCTGTCCGGGCTTTGCGACGGATGGCGGAGTCTACGATGAAATCGTCAAAGCCACTGGGCGCAGGACGTCCAGATTTCTTGGCGGCACGACAGCTCAACATGTGGCGGCAGCGGTTGAAAAGGCCATTCGAACCGGGCCGCCCGAAATGATTCTTAACTTCCCCGCACTACGCCCGATTTTTCTGTTTCGCGATGTGTTTCCACGACTTGGCGAAAAACTCATCCTGGCCTTCACCTTCAAGTTTCTTCGTCGAGCTGCAATGGCAAACAAAGCAGTTTCGCCTGATGCAAATTCACGAGGTCAATAGCGTCTTAAACTTCCAGTAACCCCAAAACAGACGATCCTCGCCAAACGTTAATGGCGACCTCATTGGACTCCTCTGCACTAATTGCGAGGGTCACCAGGACGCAGAAACTGCCTGTCAGCAGCGCCGTGCGAGTTGCAATTCCCGGCGATTTTTCTCTTCTGCTCAAGTCACTGCCCTACGATCGAGGAACTTTGAGATCATGCCACAATCGGCCAAAGCCAGTTGAGCTGGAATTCCGATAATCATTGAGGGCTGGATGAGTGAGTGACTCACGAAACTCCTTGTTTCCCCAATCTCAGCGAATCACAAATCCGATTCGACAAAACTGCCCAGACGAAGTTTCTAGTCCACTGAACACATTGTGGAGTCATTGCAATGTCAGACGATCATAACGAAGAAATCATCAACACTCAGTATCGACTCACAACGACAGATGATTTCGAAGAAATCAGCAGCGAAGAAGTCGATCGCGTAGTCGAAGCGCTGGACCGCCTCATTGCTGGTGTTCAAAGCGAAAATATCAAGCACTACCTCGAAGAAGCTGCCAGCAATATCTACTACCTTGTCTACGAAGCGGAAGTTGATGAAGCGGTCGACAAAGCGGCATAGGCCGATCTGAAAAACGAATGCACCGACAGGCCTCACTTTCGAAACAGGAAGTGCAGGCCTGTTCGCATTATTGAGGTTTGAACACAGCGGTCGGCGCAGTCGCCATTGTCAGCAGGCTATTCCGTCAGCCGAGCCAGCACTT
>JAYVNW010000725.1:0-2789 GCA_043758225.1 Candidatus Kuenenia sp.
GCCGCTCATGGCGATCGGACGCGGTGCGATGAGGGCCGCGAATTCAATGTTGCCAGTGTTCACTCGAAGATATGACGCGTTTTCACACGTACATCCGCCCTGCATGGCCGTTGAAACCATGACCGCCGGAAATGCGGCGGCGATGCGTTCGTCCAGTGCTGCGAGGATGAACGACTGAGTTCCACCGCCACTGGCACCGGTGACGCCAATGCGAGTGGCATCGCAGTCAGGACGGGAAGTCAGCCAGTCCACGACGCGGATTGAATTCCATGTCTGCAAGCCCAGCGCATTCCATAATCTCAGTTCTGACTGTGCGCTGAACATGCCCCACGTCTCAGGTGAACTCAGTTCCGGACGCTGTTTCGCAAATCCATGTGCCAGCGGTTGAGTGAACGAACCACCGTCTGCGTAGCCCAGCATGTCGTATAGAAACACCATGCAGCCCATGCGAGCCAATTGAACGCAACGAGCCTGCAGAGGGTGTCGTCCTCCGACTTCGAATTTTTCGCCACCGGATGCAAGTTCGGTCTTGATGGCCGCCTCGCCATGATCGTGAAAGCGACCATTTGGCCAGTGGCCGTGGGGACAAAGAATCGTCGGCAGTTTGCCAGTCGCGTTTTTGGGCAGGTACAGACTTCCAGTCACCAGCAGTCCCGGGCTGCTTTCAAAATACACGCGATCAACGGTGTAATCGTCTCGTTCAACGCGACCATGCACAGTCGCCGCGATCGGCGGACGTTCTGGCATTGGCCACAGGCCGCACGCGACTTTCATTTGTTTCAGAACAAATTCCTTACGCACATTCCATGCTTCGACGCTGGCTGACGGCGTAAACGGAAAGTAGCCGTTTAGATCTTTCAATCCGCCAATGCGTGCATCGCCCGGAACCAGCGTCAAGGGATTCGAACTGACCGAACTTGCAAACAGCATTTCAGATGGAAGCAGACTTGCCACGGCGGCTGATGATGCCAATTGCAGCATGGCACGACGACTGACGGAACGATGAGTCATGGTAAGTTCCTTAGGGCGGGAGGGTGTTTTGAATGTGCGAGAGAGCAATATGAGAGGATGTTGAACTGCATTCGTCAAATGAACCGCCGGAATCGTGTCCGCTGGGGTGTGCAACAAAGTTCATCTGATCTACTGGCGAGCGCCCCATTCGGCGAGTTGTTCGCGATTGATCTTCACGTTGTGGCGGGTATCGACAGGTAAGCTTTTATGAAACAGTATGCGTTTGATGCCGACGGTAAGGGGATTTTGTTTGCCAATTTGCAGCAATTCATCACGCAGCAATTGGCATTCTTGTTGTGATGACGGAAATCGGCCGCCTTCAGGTTCAGCAACGATGACCGGAACTTGCCGACCTTTCGGACCGATTCCAATTAACGCGCTGCGATAGATGGCAGGATGGTTGTTGAAGATCGCCTCGCAGCAAACGGAATACATAAGACTCGTTGGCGTTGAAACGATGTGGGCCTTGCGACCGCAGAACCATAGTCGGCCGTCTAAGTCGAAGTAGCCAACGTCTCCCATGCGATGCCAGAATGAATTTCCATCTTTGATCTTGGCCAATGCAGTCGCGTCTGGACGTTGGAAGTATTCACGCGTCGCCACTGGTCCACTGACGATAATTTCTCCGATTTGTCCGTCAGGAACGCTGACAACTTGATCGATCGTGCGTAATTCACCGAAACTGGTTTCGATGATTCTGACTTGCATGTGATCGAAAACACGGCCGACGCACGTGCCTTTTCCCACGGCTGTGAGTACGGCCGTTTCCTGCAGTACTTCACGGGCGGAGATGGATGCGACGGGAAGACATTCGGTGGCTCCGTAGGGTGTAAAAAAATCAGCGGATGCATCAAGTGCGTTCGACATCCGTTGCAGAACATGGTTTGGCACCGGAGCGCCGGCGGATAAAATTCTTCGCAAATTCGGCAGCGTGATTTTTTTATCTTCACAGTACCGTCCAACGCGATTCCATAACGCCGGCGAGCCGTAGGCTTGCGTCACACTTTGAGATTCAATCGCTTCGACGATGCATTCCGGATTCACATTGGCGGGCTTTGTGGGGTCCATGTCGGGAATGATAGACGTGACCTGCATCGCCAGATTGAACAATGAAAACAGTGGGAATCCCGGAAGATCGACTTCTCCGGGCTGTATTTGATAGCGTTCCCGGATCAGATCTACTTGAGCGTTGAACATGCCGTGTTCATAATGCACGCCTTTTGGCGGTCCGGTGCTGCCAGATGTGAAAATGATAGCGGCGGAATCTGTTGGCTTAGTCGCTGGCAGACCGACTTTCGACACAAAGCCATTCTGCAGCAGTTGTCGATAAGATTCACAACCGAATCGTCGAAACGAGGGTCCGACAATGACATTGAACCTCGCGTTCCGGAAACGCCAGGGCATCAGGCGACGTAAAATCTGTACGGGCGGAATTGCGACAAAGCCATCTGGATCGACCGAATCCAGACAGCGCAGCACGCTGCGTTTTCCCATGCCGGGATCGATGAGCGTACAGCATGCACCCGCTCTCATAATACCGAAGGTCAACGCAATGAATTCAATCGACGGTCGCACCATCAGCACAATTCTGTGACCTGGGCGAACACCTATCTCAGTCAACCCACGTGCAATGGCATCGACTTCTGCATCCAGCTGTTGGAAAGTCACGTGAGTCCACGCGACTCGTCCCGCCTTGTCGCGCGTTTCAGGAAACACCACCGCGCGCTGTGTTGGTACGAGTTTCGCGGAACCTCGCAGTCGGTCGGCGATATTAAATT
>JAYVNW010000726.1:0-3541 GCA_043758225.1 Candidatus Kuenenia sp.
CTCCCGCGTCAATCGTTCTCCGTCCGGGATTCTGCAACTGATTCAGAGAGTCCAAAAACTGCCATGCAAGTCGCTGCCGTTCTGTGGGACGATCCAGTACACTTGTCGCAAGGCTTGTACCTGACAGATGTCAGGCACAGACTGTTCCGGAGCAGCTTTTTGATTTTACTATCAGCGGCAAATCGCTGGCGTCTCGGTTGTGCTGAAAACCGAACGCTGGTTTGTCGCGGCAAATTCGACGGTAATCTCTCGGACAAGAAAAATCCATTTCCCACGTTGTATTGCGGGCGAATTGATGAAGGGGCCGTCTTTACGATACGACATGCGAGTCCTGCGCGAGTTTTGCTGCGACGCCTGCGGGCGAACTGTGCAAGCTCCAGCATGGGCCACTTCGCGTACATGCATGTGCAGCGATCCTCCGAAGTTTATGCGCCCTTTGGAAAGATCTAAAACCGTTTCACCCGATGTCAGTCGTTTCATCACGCCTTTGGACCCGGCGGATGCGATTGAAGAAGGGGACGTTGATGAAGTTCCCTACGTGCCTCATGTTCCGATAAAGCCACCTCCACCGGCAAGATTTGCCAATCGACGCAAATTGTATGATGACACCGCGCCGGTAGAGGAATCTGATTTTGGAGAAGGTGTCTCTGCCGCTGCTGGAGATAAAACCACTTCCAACGTGAACTCCGCTGTTGAGTTACCGCAGGATATCGCTTCCGGCCAACCGCATGATGCCCGAGGAAACAGTGATGGCGATCAAGGACGTTCCCGTCAAAGGCGACGTGCGCTTGGCGGTTCGCATGGTGAAACTCGCCCACCCGAAACTCAGCGTTCATCAGAATCCGACATCTCATCAAATACGCCTCAGGCACCATCATCGACGAGAAACGTTCCATCTTCAAGTTTGCCGGCTTCCAACAGGACTCGAGGCGGAGATCGCCCGCAGAAAGGCGATCGTCACGGAAACGATCGTCACGGAAACAATCCATCGAATCGTAACCAACGTGCCCAACGACGACCGCATGTCGCGAACAGGCCAGATGACGCGAACAGACCGACGACGCCGCCTGAAACTCGTGCCATTCCGAAAACCGCCGAAGCTGTCCGAAGCGACGAGTCTCACTCTGACAGGGATATTGAATTTCCGGACGATGTCACCCCCGAAGGCGGTGATGCAACGACAGATGCAGCAACACCACAGGGCGAAGGACGACCTCGTCGGTCGCGTCGTCGCGGACGTCGTCGAGGGCCTCGACCGGAAGGTGGCGGTGAGTGACCAGCAGCGAACAGCCGGACGACATTTCGTCTGAATCGCAGTGTGCGGCATGGGTACTTCCAATGTTGCTGGCGGTGTCATTGCTGGTCCTTCTCATGCCAACACCTGGTGGCATGACACCTGCCGCGCATCGACTGGTTTCAGTTGCTTTCTTGATGGCCGGACTGTGGGTGACGCAGGCCGTGCCGTTAGCGGCCACCAGTCTGCTGCCACTGGCATTGTTTCCTCTGTTTGGAATTCAAACAGCGGAAGAAACAAGTAAGGCGTTTGTCGAAGACGTACTTTTCCTTTATATCGGCGGCATGATTCTGGCGTTGGGCATCGAACGTTGGAATCTGCACCGACGCATTGCGCTTCATATTGTTTCGCTCGTTGGGGTTAGTCCCAGGCGAATGGTGTTTGGATTTGGAGTGGCCACATTCGGGTTGTCGATGTGGATCAGCAACACGGCATGCACGATGCTGATGCTGCCTATTGGTCTTGCAATGCTGAAGATTCTTGATGACGGCGACGGGAACGACTGTGATGCGGCCTCCCGTCGCTCAACGCCACTGGCTGTGCCTCTGCTGCTCATGCTGGCGTACGCATCATCTCTGGGCGGAATGGCGACGCTGGTGGGTACACCAACGAACAGTGCCGCTATTGGTATCTATCGCAATCAACTTCCAGATGCGCCAGAGGTGTATTTCTCGCAGTGGTTTCTGGCCTGTGTGCCGATTTCGCTGACTTATTTCGCGGCTGTCTGGTATATGCTCGTGCGGAAACTTCCAGTTGCATCGTCCAGTGATCACGAGCTTGCCGCGGGCCTGCGGCAACGATTGAATTCGCTTGGCCCGATGACAAAGCCGGAATTCAGGATGCTCGTGCTATTCAGCATCACCGCTGTGCTATGGGTCACCCGGGAACCTTTGAAGTTGGGCTCCGTGGAATTGTTCTCCGGGTGGTATCAGAAATACGTTTATGCGATCGAGTGGATTTCCGTTCGACTCGGAACACCGCCAGAAGCCGCTCAAATCTTCGCAGGAAAACGATTCATTTCCGATGCGACAATAGCCATCGCGATGGCATCGCTACTGTTCTTTCTGCCCTCCGGAACACGTGACGCAATGCAGCGCGGCGTTCCGCTGATGGACTGGAAAACAGCACATCGGCTGCCGTGGGACATGATTCTTCTGTTTGGCGGTGGATTTGCGTTGGCGTCCGGATTCAAGGCGACTCAGCTGGACAAATGGCTCGGCGTGACGTTGCAAGCACCGCTCAGCGAAGTCCCCGGTTGGCTGGTGATCGCGATTCTGTGCCTGACGCTGACGATGCTGACAGAACTTACCAGCAACGTCGCAACCGCCAACGCCGTGATCCCTACAGTGCTGGCCTTGGCTGCGCCATTGGATATGGACCCTCGCATGTTGTTCGTGCCGGCCACGTTGGCGTGCAGTTGCAGTTTTATGTTGCCAGTTGGTACGCCGCCGAACGGAATTGTCTTCAGTACCGGCAGAATTCCGTTGCGTCAGATGGCGATTGAGGGTCTGTGGTTGAATCTGATTGGGATTCCTATTCTGACAGCGGGAACATACCTGCTGATTCGACCAATCATGGGGATTTAGGCATTCCTGCGACGGGACTCCAGTCTCGTCCTGCGAAACAACTTCTTACTTTCTTACGAACGTGTAATTGGTTGTTGACTCAACGGATGTAGAAAAGACCGTTTGACATGACTGGGATCCTTGGAATCGTTCTCTCCCTACTACTACTGATGTACCTGGCGTATCGCGACGTCAGTGTACTGGTCCTGGCTCCATTGTGTGCATTGCTGGCTGTTGTGTTTGACGGAAATCTGCCAGTGCTGGCGACGTATACGCAGATCTTTATGGGCAGTGTCGGACAGTTTGTCAAAGACTACTTTCCACTGTTTCTGTTGGGTGCCCTCTTCGGAAAATTGATGGAAGATTCCGGTGCCGCTACGAAGATTGCGGAGGTTGCTGTGCGTGCCGTTGGAGTTCACCGCACGATCCTGGCGGTCGTGTTGAGCTGCGGGATTCTGACCTACGGCGGCGTTTCTTTGTTTGTGGTTGTGTTTGCCGTCTTTCCGCTGTCACGTTCGCTGTTTCGAAGGGCCGATATTCCGCGACGACTGATTCCTGCCACTATCGCATTGGGATCGTTCACGTTTACGATGACAGCGATGCCTGGAACTGTGCAGATTCAGAACCTGATCCCCATGCAGTACTTCAAGACCACTCCCTTTGCAGCCCCAGGACTGGGCTG
>JAYVNW010000727.1:0-2807 GCA_043758225.1 Candidatus Kuenenia sp.
AATGTTTCACAAGACGCCCCCATGCGACCACATCAGAATTAGTACCGACTGATTCGACGAGGTCATCTTCGCGGGTCGAGTTTTTGGTCGAAACATCTCAGGGATTCCAGAATGCCCGTGGGGCACGACCTGCGACATACCGCGTCAAGTCGTTGCTGATCACGATCGCTGATCCAACGGTGATCCAAGGGCAGTTGGGACATGCCAGCTTCTCGACGTTGACGAACTTCCGTTTGCCAAGTCGGTCGATCAGACCGACGCAGCCTGAACATTCTTGACGATTTTGGTTTTCCGTGCGACAGTAAGCCCGATTTACCCGCTAAACTCGATCCGAACACGTCTCGGGTACCGAGTCAATTCGCTTCAACGGGCAACGGACGACTTCTGATATCTGTCGCGTGACGATCTGCAGCATCCGTTCATCTCATCGCGCAACTACCGGAGGAAATACGCGGCATCCACGGCACGACGAAGTTCACGGCGATGTCTCTTCATCGGTTGACTTTTTGTCAGTTGTCATCGTATCGGTTGGGCGTTTTTGGACTTCCTGGCGTGAAGGGACCGAACTCGGTCCGCATGCGCCGCTGAGTCACGTCTTCACGCCGAAACGGGGCAACACCCAGGCTTGCAGGGCAAACCAAATGGCTACGATACACACAGGGATAAGGAATTCCATAATCTTGCTTCCTTTGTCAGTTGTTACAGGAGTCATTTGCCCGGACCTCGGCTATCTGGTTTGCGACATGAACCGCCAGTGCAACGATGCAGCATTCGCAGACTACGGCTTAAAGTAGCTGTAGTCTTCTCGCTGCTTGCTGATGATCTCGACTGCCCCAAGTTGGGACGGTGGTCACGCCTGCCAACAATTTGTCTTTAGGAATGGACTTGTCTTTCAAAGTATTCTCACAGGCAACAAAACTGACACCATTCCCAATCAGTTCCTGCAACTTGTCAGCGTGCTTGGTACCGCCCTGGACAATGAGACTAACGAACAAGGCAACTAACGCCCACAGTACAAACAAACCCTGCAACGGAAGTCGCAGAAAGTGAATGACCGGCAATGCTGGCAGTATCTCCTGATGCTGATAGATGAAAGCTATTGACGAACATTCACTCCATCTCGGGCGTAGAGCGTTTCTCCTGAATGGCATCGTGCTTCTGACAGTGGCTGTGACGGTCAACACTTCGTCGCTATTTGCTGATGAAGGCCAGGAGCGACTGCGGATTGGTCTCGTTGCAGATCTTCACCATGCGGACAAACCATCTGCTGGAACTCGACATTATCGAGAGACGCTCGGCAAAATTGGCAGAGGTGGCGATCCAATTCGAGAAGGAGTATTTGATGTGTCAGTGTTGGCTAATAGTCAGACAGTAACCGACGTCAGATAACCAATTGTTTGCGACTTGTTTGGCGACGATTTCGATACAATCCTGCAGTCACTAAAATGCCAATGAAGGCGATTGAACTCGGTTCCGGTACGGCAGTGGTGGAGTTCAATGTATAGCCAAGATCCACAAAACTGCCAAGTGTGACAGTGCTAATATACGTCGGACCAGGATTCAGCCAGCCAGTCATCAATTCATACTTGAAGTCTTGTCCAGTGATGTTGCTGATGAAGCCCGTGTCGCCGGCACCACCATCCACTTCATTCCAGTGGCTGTTTGCCGTACCTGACCCGCCGCCCAATTCAACGGGAACGAACGTGGCCGCTGGCTGATTAAACTCTGATCTCCAAGCCGCCGTCGCTGTTAGGCCGGTATATTGCCCAGTATTAACAGTGTAAAGTTCCTGAAAGCCAGGGGCCCCGACGGCCGAACTGCTCCACAGCGTACCAAACCCCATCACGTGGGCCATCTCATGCAATATCACTGCACTCAGAGTTCCGTTGCCTTCCAGGTTCGCGATATCGGCCGAATCGAAATTCATAGCGCCGCTGGCTGAGTACAAAAAGTTGTGCTCAGGTCCGAATTTACCAGTCTGAGGCCCTGCTGATCCCAGGATGCCGCCGACCCCATCTATGGTCGTCGCGCTACCTGTGATGAATAACACGTTCGAGGCAACTGTGTCTCGATAACCAGAAATGTAGCCTTCCCAAGTTGAGGCGGCAGCGTTGAAGATGGCTTCCTGACTTGGCGTGAATCCGCTTAAAGTCAACTGAATGTCAAAGCCCATGATCCCAGCCCGTACTGAAGTTGGAAGGATCAAGAAGCACAACGCGAGACAACGAACGATGCATGACCGCAGAATCATTTTTACTCCCCCCTATTTGAAAGCAGCACTTCTAGCACTAATAATCGCTCGATAACATAACGGGGCGTGCAGGTTGGGGCAAGCAAATAGTCTAAAGCACCACACTACTGGATAATGGAGTTTCCGCACGAAGGGCATAGTCAGGAAGCACGCGATGCGTTGAAGTGCACATTTGAGTCGGTGGGTCTCGCGATTGTGGTACTGGCATGCGGGGGTCAAAAGCGATTGCCGAGGTTTTCCTGACATCAGCCCAAAATCTCGTTCACAACGTGTCCGTGGACGTTGGTCAAACGCCGCTGAATGCCGTTGTGGTAGAAAGTGAGTCGTTCGTGGTCAATGCCCAGCAGGTGCAGGATTGTCGCGTGCATGTCGTAGGTGGTTACCGGGTTTTCGATGGCTGAATAGCCGATCGGGTCCGTTGCGCCGAAGGCAAAGCCAGACTTGAGGCCACCGCCAGCCAGGACGTTTGTAAATCCATCCGGATGGTGATCCCGTCCTTTGCTCAGTTTTCCCGATGCCGCCTGCGCGTAGGGCGTGCGACCAAATTCGGTCGTGA
>JAYVNW010000728.1:0-2186 GCA_043758225.1 Candidatus Kuenenia sp.
CGACTTGGCAGTAGTTTGCAGCGGTCACAGTTGGACCTCATTCAATCGATCAACCGTCGCCACTTGCGCGACGCCGCAACCGATCAGAATATCGAAGGACTGATTGCCAATTATGAACTGGCGTTTCGCATGCAATCGACGATGCCAAAGATTATGAGTCTGAATGACGAATCCAAAGAGACGCTTAACCTTTATGGTATTGATTCAGAACCGACGAACAACTTTGGACGCCAGTGTTTATTGGCTCGTAAGTTTGCCGAAAACGGCGTGCGATATATTCAGGTTTCGACGGATTACACCTGGGATCATCATAAGGCGTCGCAAACCGGGCACATCACCGAATCGGCGAAAGTGGATCGTCCCATCGCCGGGCTGCTGGAAGACCTTCATCGTCGCGGTTTGCTGGAGGACACTCTTGTCGTGTGGGGCGCGGAATTCGGACGCACGCCAATGGTCGAAAACGGCGATGGCCGCAATCATCATCCGCGAGCCTTCACAATGTGGCTGGCTGGCGGCGGGGTCCGTGGTGGCCTGACATATGGCTCAACCGATGATTTCGGTTACGCTCCGGCTGAGAATCCAGTACACATGCATGACTTACACGCAACGTTGCTGTACGCTCTGGGTCTTGATCATAAGCGTCTGACCTATCGACACGCGGGTCGCGATTTTCGACTCACGGATGTGTTTGGTAATGTCGTGCATGATGTGCTGGCTTAGTGACTTACTCAGTAACATTGACACGCACCTTGATTGAGGAAACGGCCTTGCCGGACAATATCGATCTGCCGCAAACTCGTTCGTCTGAACTGCCGGACAATCCTGCAGGTTCTGACGTGGCAACGACTGCCGCGACTGCGGAATCAGAAAATGTCCTTGGTTTCAGGCCTCAGGACCGTCGGGTGATGACCGTCCTCATGTCAGTCCTGTTGTTGTGGTTGACGTTCGAATGGATCATGGCTGCGACGAGTCGTCCGGATCCATTGCTGCTGCAACGCGGACCGGAGTTTCAGGCTCATTTTCGCGTGGACGTGAACGATTCGATTTGGGTGGACTGGATGCAACTGGAAGGCATCGGCCCGTCACTGGCACAGCGAATTGTTGCCGACCGTGACATCAACGGTCGTTTCAATTCAATCGAAGATGTTGGCCGAGTCCCAGGCATCGGCCCGGCGAGTCTTGCTCGTCTACGACCATGGCTGACGATCGGCCTGGATGCAGACGATTCCAAATCGGCCGACGCAGGAGCCCAGAATTCTTCAGAAACTCCACGTGAAAAAGGCAAGCAGAAAAAGAAAACTCTGTGACTGACTGTGAGGCGTGTGAAGCGAAGAGCAACACACCACGCTCAGGGAATCGACGGTGCGTCGTCCGCAAGTCGCGCGGCATTTATCGGAGGTTGTCGCCACATAAAACGATTTGATTGTCATTCCGTGCCAGTCCAGAATTTTCAACGACTCACTCCCCCACTACACTGCGTTCTTGTTATTTGTAGTGATGGCTAGAGGGAGCGGGTCGAGTGGAAAGAAAATGGACGTTTCATCCTCATGATGAAGCGGGAATTCGGCGTTTAGGTGGGCAGTTGAGAATTTCGCCTTTGCTGGCTCAGGTGCTGATCGCGCGGGGGTTTTCGCAGGCTGATGCGGCTCGCGAATTTCTGGACGCGAAACTCAGCGACCTGCATGATCCCTCGGAGCTTCCTGGCATTGACGCTGCCGCCGATCTCATTGTTCATGCAATTCAGGACAAACGGCGCATTACAATTTACGGCGACTACGACGTCGATGGTGTCACCGGTACCAGCATCCTGTGGCATTGCCTGCAGCTCAGCCATGCGACGGTGGACTACTACATTCCGTGTCGACTTGAAGAAGGCTACGGTCTGAACAAGGCCGCATTGCAGCAGCTGCATGAAGAAGATCCAAAGCGGCTTGTGGTATCAGTCGATTGTGGCATCGCCAGCGTCGCAGAAGCTGCAATGGCAAAGGAAATTGGTCTGGATCTGATCATTACCGATCATCACCACATCGGTTCTGAACTTCCTGATGCGTTGGTACTGGTTCATCCTCGTCTGCCGGGATCGACCTATCCCTTTGGTGAACTCTGCGGCGCGGGGGTTGCCTTTAAACTGGCATGGGCGATTTGTCAGCGTCTGGGTGATGGCAAAAAAGCCAGTCCACGCATGA
>JAYVNW010000729.1:0-4197 GCA_043758225.1 Candidatus Kuenenia sp.
ACGGCGTTATCGGACAGCGTCGTGAGAACCGCACCCTCGTCGATCAGGCTGCCCAACTGGTCGCGCTGACGATCGACAATGCCGTCGAAAGGAGCTTTGATGTCGGCGAAGTTCAATTCGGCCTGGGCCAGGTTCACTTTTGCCTGTGCCTTGGCCAGTTTCGCCTTGGCTAGCGCCACCTCCGGCTGAGCCACAATTTTTTGCTCGAACAGTTTTTCAGTGTTCAGCAGCTCGATTTGCGCCAGATTGGCTTCGGCAATATCGGAATCCAGTTTTGCCTTGTAGAGGACCGGCATGATCTTGAACAGTAAATCACCCTTCTTCACCGCCTGGCCCTCATTCACCAGGATCTCCTGAAGATAACCGCCCTCAATCGCACGCACGTCAATGTGGTTGCGTGAGTGGATCTGGCAGACGTAGTGTTGAGTGCTGATGACGTCCTTTGCGACAGGACTGGTCACCAGGATCTTGTGCTCCGCATGGTGCGGCTCGCCCTCGCTATGCTGCATTTCAACCTGCTCGCCCTCAATTTTTTGGCAACCGGGGAGCAAAAGGCCGAACAGTATTAGAATGATGGTTGAGACTAGCGAGACGTTCATGATGTTCGTTCTTGTGTTTCTGTTTTCTGCTTCGATCATAATAGCGGCAACGTCGGTTTGTCGGAGAAATTTCAATGGTTCAGGGTGCCGCGTGTCCTTGAGTTCTGGACCCGGAAAACTCTCCCTTGACGAGTTTTTGTCCACAGGTTCTAACCCAAAAAGTGAACAGAAATTGTCTGCAATTTCTTGCGTCGTCTGCAAGATATTGCATGTTTGGATTAGCGTATGCGTCCGATGGCCCGACTGTATATGATGCTGCAAGATCGAAGAATCAAGCGATAAACTTGCCCTTTCGGGCGTTGAAACAGTTTTTAGACCAACATCAGACCTCAATTCCCATCACGGTTCGCAAACGATGTGCCAAACGCTGCGAATACCCAATCTTAACGCACCACGAGTTGCTGTGGCTGCGGAGATCAAACGTCCGAACGACGGAACCGTTATGCTCGTGACAATGATCATCGATGTAGTTCAAGAAATTGAGCGACAGCCGTCGAGGACAGGATTACACGATTGATCCGTGGCACAGTGCTTCCACCACATTCGTGAGCCCCAGCGTTGTCGATGAGATCAGCAGTTCGCCTGCTTCAAATCCCGCCGAAGCTCCCAGCATGTGTCCCTGCCCTTCAACCCAGCGAAAGACTCGATCCTTTTCCGGAGGAAACTGAGTTTGATAGGCTTGAATTGATGCGAGTTTTATCGCCAGTGTCGCAGAGATATCTGATACGAACGCGCCGCCGCCGGCCGGGTGGTTCAATGTCTGGAGTCCCAATGGATACCAGATCTGTCGCTGAATTCGATGAACCGGAAGGCCGTCGAAAGCATCGTCGCACTTGGAAAGTCTGGAATAAAACACTGCGGCATCTGTAATTTGCATGGCCTGCCAATGATCTGGTGAGGCCATTGGCGTCCGATCCGCAATCCCCAGCACCAAACGCGGACGATATCGGCGAAAGACTTTTGCAAGTTCGACACGAGCATCAAAACTATCAAACAGCCGGCGATTGGGTAGCGTCAGTGTCACACGGACATGCACGCCCAAAATTCGAGCCGCGTCCTGCGCTTCCTGCAATCGAACATCCGGGCCGGGGCTCAGCGGCGTAGGTTCGCCGTCTGTCAAATCGATTATGCCGACGCGATATCCCTGCTGCACCATCCGAGCCAGCGTTCCGCCGCAACCGATCTCAACATCGTCCGGGTGAGCCCCCACGGCGATGACGTCCAGAGCTTCGGGCAGCGGCGAGGTTTTGTCGTTCATTCGAATGTGCCTTCGCTACTTAGCGACTCGTCTTCAGCGGATCCCACTTCGTCAGACTCGGATTATTTGGCACGACAAATAATTCTACACGGCGATTTCGCTGGCGAGCAGATTCAGAGACTGAAGACTCCAGCGGATGAAATTCACTGTAACCCATGGCCGCGATGCGTTCGGCATCGACACCTTGCTTCTGCAACTGCAGAATCACGGCGTCTGCACGGTCTGTTGAAAGATGCCAGTTCGTTGGATGTTTTGCTGCGGTTTCCGGACGAACAATGTTTTGATCATCTGTATGGCCTACGACCAGAATCCGCAGTCCACTGGCAGCCCCGGACTTTACATTGGAAGCGAACTCTTTGAGGATCGGACCAGCTTCCGATCGAATCGCATCGCTGCCCAGATCGAACAGGATGTCACTGTGGAATTTATGCAGACCACTAGCGGCGTCATATTCAAATCCGGCAGCTTCAAGTGCAGAATCCGGACTTCCTCCAACGAGTATCGTGTCGTCTGAAAGTGCATTTGCATAACGGTCTGTGAGCTCGTTGCGTTCGGTCATGAGGTTGTTCAGACGCTCGTCAGCGGTCGCGATCTGCATCTGGGCATCTCCCAGCTGCGACATCAGCCCCTGGCGTTCGTTTTCTGAGTTCGCCATCACCCGATTGGCTTCGTCATAGGCGGCCAGCAATCGCTGATTTTCGGCGTACAATTCCTGCGCCTGCATTTGAGCATTCGCAAGACTGTTGTCGCCGTAGCCCGAAAAGCAGCAACAGCCACTCAGCATTGGCAACGCAACCGACATACACAGAACCGACAATCGAACAGGAACCCTGCTCATGGTTATCATCCCTGACAGACCTGTTTGCTGAAATCCGAAGTTACGAAGGCCAGCGTTCAGGCGATTCTGAATCATGGTCATCTCGAAACCTTTAACAACAGAACAGTATTTTCGTCTTTCATCTGAAACGTCATCTCACACCACCAGAATGCGGCATGCTGTCGTGGCGCAATGGCCAACTGTCTTGTGACAGAAATTCGACACGGTCAGATTACCACCGACGGAAACGCGGAGTGAAGGGAGGCTTTGAGTCTTTTTGTATCGAAACACAAAGATGCTTGCCGAATCACATTTCAGTCCAGCTGTCTCGTGCAATTCCTGCCGAACGCGAACTCAGATCGGACGTTCTCTGCCACCAGCCAGACGCGATCATTCGGCAGATTTGGCCGGTGCCAGAAATTGAGTCGTGAAACATTCTTCAGCCTTCACACTGCCCGGCTTAATGTCTTCAACATCTTCAATCTGTTGAACCAGCGTTTTCCAGCGTTCCAGCGTCATATTACAAAGTGCTTCGTTCTCAGCAACCTGGCAAAGTGGCGACATCGCCGACGCACCAAATTCCAGAGCTGCAGGGCTCATGCTTTTATTCATCGAATGAATTGCCGCATTTGTGACGCCAGGATCTGCAAGATATTCTTTCCAGCCCGCGACGCTCGCGGAAACCATGGACTGAACGAGGCCCGGTTGTTCGCGAATGATTTTTTCCGTAGTGACCAGTAAGCTGGCATAGGGATTGAACCCAATGTCTGACACCAGCATGGCCTTGGGATCGCTACCTTGTTCTTTTGCTGTGAACGGCTCGCTGAAAACAAAGGCCTGCTGCGCAAAAGCCTTCTTTTGCAGGAACTCGCCAACACTCCCGCTGAAGGGTACCAGCTGCACGTTCTTGAGAGGTAGTTTCTTCTTCATCCACAGTGCAAAAGGCCGTGATTCACTGATGGCAAGTTCAACATCAGCCAGATCGTCCAGTGTTTTAAAACCAGACGATTGATGCACCATAATGCAGCGAGGTGAATTCTGAAGAGGGGCCAGCACCGCGACAATGGGCAATCCTGAGGCCCGGGCCTTGACGACGTTGTCAGCATCGGAAACCGCAAACAGAATCCGCTCTGCAGCCAATTCGGTAATCACCAGCTGCGGCGCCCCTGGGCCGCCGGGAACAAGTTCAACATCGAGTTTTGCGTTGTCGTACAATTCCAGCGTTTTGGCGGCAATGAACCCACCATGCTCGACTTCAGGATACCAATTGAGCGCCAATTTCACGCGAGTCGGGCCATCCGGAGTCGGCGTAACGTCCGGTGGCTGCGTGCATCCAATGCAAATGAATGCACTGAGAAGGAGAACAGGCAAGCGAAGCAAGATGGCCATGCGAATGTCCAGAATACGTAGCGACAACAGATTTCACGTATTCTGTAAACAGGATCGCACTTGTGCCATCGATCCGCGCGAAACTCCGGTATAAACAGCCAGCAATTCACGCCAGTTTACTGAAGGCAGCACTG
>JAYVNW010000730.1:0-2687 GCA_043758225.1 Candidatus Kuenenia sp.
TTCATCTGAACACCAAGGAAACAGACAAATCCACCGATCAGACCGATGATCAAGGCGCTGGCTGGGCTGACGTGGCCGGCACAAGGTGTGATCACAACAAGACCGGCCACCATTCCCGAAGCAACACCGATAGCGGTTGGCTTACCAACATGAATCCACTCGGCAATCATCCACGATCCTGTGGCTGCTCCACCAGCGATCGCCGTGGTTGCAAACGCCATGACTGCGACCGATCCAGCAACAGGCAAATAGTCCTTCCCAACAGCGATTGCTGAACCAGCATTAAAGCCGAACCAGCCAACCATCAGGAAACCAGCTCCCATTAGAGTCCAACCGATGCTATGAGGCAGGAATGGTCCCTTTGGAAATCCCTGACGCTTGGGCAGGATCAAAATTAATGCCAGAGCGGAAGTCCCTGCGAGGACATGCACGACAGTTCCACCGGCGAAGTCAAGCACGCCTTTCTGGAACAAAAATCCGCTGACATTCCACACCCAATGAGCTACCGGGTCATAGACGAGGGTCGCCCAAAGAACAACGAAGATACACCAAGCCGAGAATTTCACACGTTCAGCAATGGCACCGACGATCAACGCTGGCGTAATGATGGCGAACATCATTTGGAACATTGCAAACAGCAACTCAGGAACACCTGTATTCCCAGCACCCACCGTGTCGCCTGTCGTGACGATCTTGCCGATGTAGTTTGCAGAATCGTTCGGATCGACGCCGGAAAATGATCGCAACATGATTAGGCCCGGATCAAAACCGAGATAACTAATCGCCGGCTTGCCAGTGCCGTCATCGTTTTTGCCTCCATCGACCGAGATCGCTGACGGCACGGCAAATGTCAAACTGTAGCCGCAAACTACCCATTGAATCGTGACAATTGGAATGCAGACCATCACGCACATAAACATATTCAGCACGTTCTTGGCTCTAACCATGCCACCATAGAACAATGCCAAACCAGGCATCATGAAGAAGACCAGCGCCGAACTGACAAGCAACCATGTCGTCGAACCCGTGTCGATTGTTCCAGCCAAATGTGGTGCAACCGCGGTTGTTTCACTTTGTTCAGCGGCAGCTACTGATTCGGTGGCAGGTTGCGCTTCAGGTGCAACAGCTACTGCAGGTTCAATTGTCGATCCATCCTGGGAATAGATTGTGTTGCAAGCGGTTAGGGTTACTGTCATCGCGGTCAGGAGCGATGCCACAGCAAACCGGCCGAGCGGCCTAAACACTTTACTCATCGTCGATTTTCTCTTTCTTACATGCGTGGAATTAGGGAAGGATGTTATGGAGCCAGTCATCGGCGGTGAAAAGTGGATACCGATAACTGGCTCTACAAAAATTAAAAAACAGGACATCCGCAACGTTAAATTGCAGACGTCCTTGAGAACACCGTCGAAGTTAACTGTTGTGCAAGGTGAAGTCCGGATACGCATGGGCTCCCATTTCTGGACCATCCAAACCGGCAATTTCGTCCTGCTTGCTGACTCTCAATGGGGCAATCAAATTGCTGACTTTGAACCAGACAAAGGCCATGGAGAATCCGAAGACCCAAACCGCGCCAACACAGAGCAACTGAGCCCATAATTGTGACACATCGCCGTATAAAGCACCGCGGACACCGTCAGTCAATACCCCATCAGAATCACCTGTGGCATCGAAGGCAGTCCGGACAACTCCGTTCCAGCCCATTCCATACTTGCCATTTGCAAAAATTCCAAGAGCGATCACGCCCCAGGTTCCATTAACACCATGCACGGAAATCGCCCCGCAAGGATCGTCGATTCCTCGACGTTCCCAAAAGAAGACGCTGAGCACAACGAGCACACCGGCAATACTGCCAATGACAACTGCGGCCCATGTATCAACGAACGCACACGGAGCAGTAATTGCAACAAGTCCAGCCAGCATACCGTTGCACATCATCGTTGGATCTGGCTTCATCTTGATCATCATCATGTACAGCATCGTGGTGATGCATCCGGCGACCCCAGCCAGCATCGTGTTCACGACAACGGCACTGATTCGCAGGTCTGTGCCTGACAGGGTTGAACCCGGATTGAAGCCGAACCATCCGAAACAAAGAATAAAGGTTCCAGCAACCACCATCGGGATATGGTGAGCTGTCATTGGCACAGGCTTACCATCAACATACTTCCCTATACGGGGACCAATAATCCACGCGCCGGCAAGAGCAATCGCTCCACCCATCGCATGCACAACACCAGAACCAGCGAAGTCCACAACCCCGTGCCCCAGACCCCAATTCTTACCAGATTGAGCCAACCAGCCGCCACCCCAAACCCAATTGGCAAACAAGCAGTACGGAAGAGCAACCCACAATCCATAAAGGCAGAAGTTCTTCCAGCTCCAACGCTCTGCCATCGCTCCGGTCGGAATTGTGGCAGTGGTGTCCATGAACACCATCATAAAGAAGAAAAGTGCGAGCACGCTGACGTCATCCATCCCATTCAGGAAGAAGCCTTTTGTTCCCATCAGGCCATAGGTGAAAATCCCCGGTGCAGCAGGGTCTCCGCCGATGCCAATTCCTTCATTTAGAATTGAAGTTCCAGGACCGAGCGCAGAATACCAGCCAGGTGCAACTGGACCATTGAACCAGTTGCCCCAGCCAAGTGCAAACCCGTACGTCCAGAATGCAATACAGCCAAGTGGAT
>JAYVNW010000731.1:0-6836 GCA_043758225.1 Candidatus Kuenenia sp.
TCCACTCTTCGCAATTCAGGTTTGTCTATTGACAGCCTGACCCCGGCAATACCGACAGACACCAGTGGTGTACTGACTCGGCTATTGGCGTTATCCGAAAGCGCCAGAAGACAGAAGATTTCAGGCTTCGAACGACAGATCATGCCGCGTGATCTGATGACGCTTCTCCTGCGATGCATGAAGCTGCAGGATCCTGCGGCATTGCTGCACGCTCAGCGAATTGCAGCAATCTCGAGCGGTGTTTCTAAACTTCTGGGATGGGATGACGAACAACGCAGAACCATTGAAGTCGCATCACTTCTGCACGACGTTGGGAAGCTCGGCGTCCCCGAACATATTCTGCGAAAGCCCGGAAAGCTTAGCAGTGAAGAACATGATTTCGTCCTGATGCATCACCATGCAGGCGTCAACCTGCTGCAGGCAATGCATACGGACCCATCGGTTGTTTCAATGCTGACGATGCTCCACGAGGACCTCGACAGCGTGGGAATCATGGATGGTGAAAACAGACCGCAGCCAGGCATCTCGCTTGGGTCAAGGATTTTGGCTGTTTCCGATGCCTATGATTCGCTGAATTCCCCTAAAGCGTATCGGCGAGGGATGACTCACAAGGAAATCATGAACATCCTTGAAGAGCAGTCCGGCAGTCGCTACGACGGTAACGTTATTCGCACTTTGAATCGCTGGTTTGAAAGTGAAGGAGACACGCTGTTCCGGTACGGAGATCCACTTCAGCAGCAAAATCCACCGACCGACATCAGCGTACAACAACGCAATGAAATGGTGCTGATCGCTCAATTCATCAATGTGCTGTATCAATTCCAGCAGCTCTATGACGGCTATTATCTTGTCGATTCCGACCAGAACTATTGTATCTGGAGCGACGGGATGCCTGGTATTACCGGCCTGCAGATGCAAAGCGTTCTGGGACGCACATGGCAGCCAATGGATGTACAACTTCAATCATTGACCGACGATCAACCGGCTCCGGAGACTCGTGAATCAACCATGCTTGGTCAGGTGTTGCAGAGCGGTCGCTCTCTTTTCGCCACGCGTCTGTGTCGAGTCAGCGAATCCCGACATCTGAAGGTTGATGTCTATTCAATGCCGATCGTCGATCAGGCAGGCCAGGTCTTTGGGGCCGTCCAGTTGCTTCGCAGTAAAAGTGGAGTGCGTCGACAAAGCCGCGAATACGTGGAACTGAAACTTGCCGCAACACGCGACGCATTGACTGGTGTCGCCAACCGAGGACAATTGGAAACCCAACTCCGTCACATGATCGAAGACTTTCACGCTCAGGAAGGAACTCGTCATTTGAGTACAATCTTCCTGGACGTCGATAAGTTTAAACGCGTCAACGATACATACGGCCATAGAGTCGGCGATCAAGTACTGGTGGATCTGACGCGTACATTGCAGAATGAAACTTATTCGTCGGAAGTGATCGGACGCTATGGTGGCGAAGAGTTCGTGATCCTGTGTCCCGACACGGACCTGGACTCAGCCGTGCGCCGCGCGGAACGACTGCGTCTCGCGATTATCAAGGGCTCCATTGGTGGTATTTCCACGCTCAACGTCACTTCATCCTTCGGAGTTTCAACGGCACGTCTGGGCGACACTGTGCATACCATGCTGGAGCGGGCAGACACCTGTCTGTATCGCGCCAAAGAAACCGGCCGAAATCGCACGTGCTGGGAAACGGAGATCATCGACGAAGACGCGCAGAAGAAAGCAAGGGAAGACCAGGACCAGCCTCAATTCATCGCCAAAAACGGCCTGCTGGAGTTCCGCGATCGCATCGAAGTATCAACCTCACTGGAACTCACGGCAATGAAGCTGCATGCATTCATTCGTGAATACAAAGTTGAAGTCCTGAGCCAGGAGAACGCTCAGATGAAGATGCGCATCGGCCGGCTGGGCTTTACCCGCCGATGGGGCAGTGTTTCTGAACGTCAACCGCTGGAAATTAACGTCCAGTTCGAAACAACTCGCTCCGCTGAGGGCCCGGATTCAAAATCCAGAACGATGCGTTTGGTCTCCATCGTGGCTGTGCCAGTTGGCAAAGCCCCGGATGCTGAGACGTTCGCTCATCGCTGCGGAATTCTGATGCGGGAACTACGCGCATATCTGCTGGGTTCGTAGATTCCAGCATCAGTTAAAGACATGACTTGTATCCGGCGTCGGCAGACGGTGAGGCAAATGTAACAACTCACCGACTGGCTACGGCCGGCCACAGCACGCTCGAACGCCGGGAACTCATCGTCGCGGTTCGGCCAGAATGACCTCAGTCTCTTTATCTTCGCCGGCACGTTTGAAGCTAAGTTTCAACTTGTCTCCAGGTTTGGAAGCGATCAGAATTTCGATCAACGATTGATATCCGTCAACCATCGTGTCATCGACTTTTACGATAATATCGCCAGTCTGCAGTCCACCAGCTTCGGCCGGAGACTTTTCGCGCACGGATCGAATTACGATACCCTCTGCACCAGTCGAGGCAAGATCAGGCTGAATACCAAGAAATGGAGTGCGAGTCGCCTCTCGACGGTTCCGAGGCTGAGCCGAAACAAAGGTCGGCGGCTTTTCGAGACCATCGATTCCACGCAGTAGTTGCTCAGAATAGTCAATGACTAGAACTGCACCTCCGATATTCAGCGTTTCGAAATCGTCGTCAGGAGTGTGGTAGATTGATGTCATGCCAGTGAAACAGAACATGACGGGAATCTGTTTCATATAAAACGGCAAATGGTCACTTCCAGCAAATGCACCATCGATGATTTTGATATCAACGGGAGTGGACTGATCTGCCTTCACTGCGATGTCACGAAACTCCTCGGCCGTTCCAACACCGTTCACTTCAACCAGGTTGTCCTTAAGATTGCCGATCATGTCGAAATTGATCATGGCAATCGTTTCTTCCAGAGGAACAAGCGGATGCTTCACATAATAATTGCTGCCAATCAGCCCGCGTTCTTCGCCGGAGAAACAGATAAAAACCATCCTATGCTGCGGCTTTGGTCCAGACGCGATTCTTCGAGCCAACTCAACAACTGCTGCCGTGCCTGACGCGTTGTCGTCGGCACCGTTATGGATTTCGCCTTGACGATTTGCCGGTGAACGTGAACCATAGCCGCCAAATCCAAGATGGTCGTAGTGACCACCGATAACAATCGTCTGATCCGAATGCGGTCCCTCACCTTCAATCACTCCGATCAGGTTGTAGGCAGTGACTGTATTTGCCTCAAATTCTGTTGTGACTTCTGCTTTCCAGCCGATTAGTTCCTGAGAGACCGGCTTCAGACTGCGATCAATGAATTCGGCAACGGCCTTCAAACTGGTCAATGAGTTTCCATCTGATGTTTTTAGCGGCGTAATATTCAGAACTTTGTTAATTACGGACTGCTTGACGTGCGCAAACGGCAACGAATCTCCATCGTTACCAAAACCGGTCGGTGTGGATAGTTCATCGGCGTCGTCTGTGGGTGAACTGGAGAAGTCGTTCACAAACAGTACTGCGGCAGCTTTTGCTTTTGTCAGCAATTCCAGTTTTCGGTCAATGTAGGCACTTGGACTCGTTGCAGCTCCTTTAAACGCTCCCCCATCGTAATTCTGAGGTTCACGTCGAATAACAATCACGACCCTGCCTTCGACGTTGACGTCTGCAAAATCATTGTAGTTTTGCTCATCAGAACTGATCGCATACCCAAGAAACACGACGCCCGCATTAGCCTTGCCATTTGCTCCGCGGCGAATAGGCTGAAATTCATCGCCCAGCTTCAGGGGCATTACAGTTCCATCTGGTGCAGTAAGTTTGACCAGCGTCGAATCACTGACTGAAATGTCACCCAGTGGCACTTCAAACGGCTGACGAAATGACCCATCCGGCATTGCAGGCTGCAAACCGAATTTCTGATATTCGTCGATGATACGTTCCGCAGACCGTTCGATCCCATCCGTTTCAACCCCACGACCTTCCTGATCGTCTGAAGCGAAGAATTGAATGTCGCTGCGTACGCGTGACACGATTGCGTCGCGACTGAATTCCTCGCTGGCGTTCGTCGCAAGGGGCAAGCTGAGCAGCAGAACCACACCGGCCATCAACGAGCGACGCGAAGAGATTCGCATACCTTATCCTTAGAGAACTGCGAGTTCAGCCGAATACGTCTCCGGCCCCATCTCAAATACAAGTCACAACAAAATACAGGACGGATCCAAAGATCCGTCCTGTGAGAGCCTAAATTATCCGCAGAACAACTCGCGCCAAAAACACGGCACCGACCGGTTTCATTGGATCAAGGGTATTCCACAGCGCAATCAGTTGGCGATGTCTACTTGCCTTTTGCCGCTGCAAATCGGCGAGCGACTTCCGCCCAATTCACGACGTTCCAGAACGCAGTCAGATAATCCGGACGGCGATTCTGGTAATGCAGATAGTAAGCATGTTCCCAAACATCCAATCCAAGGATCGGCGTACGACCTTCTGACAATGGAGTGTCCTGATTTGCAGTACTCTCAACCACCAGTGAACCGTCAGTCTTGACACTTAACCAAGCCCAACCGCTACCGAAGCGAGTCGCGCCCGCTTTTGTAAATTGTTCTTTGAAGGCGTCGAAACTACCGCACGCTGTCGTGATCGCTTTTTCAAGATCGCCCGATGGTGTGCCTCCGCCAGTCGGGGACATAACGGTCCAGAACAATGAGTGATTTGCGTGGCCACCACCATTGTTGCGGACAACAGTTCGAATAGCTTCCGGCACTGAGCTAAGTTCTCTCATCAAATCATCGATTGGCTTGTCAACCAGTGGTGACCCTTCCAGGGCCTTGTTGACGTTTGTAATGTATGCCTGATGATGTTTGCCGTGATGTATTTCCATAGTGCGAGCATCAATATGCGGCTCAAGCGCGTTGAATGCATATGGCAGAGCGGGCAAAGTGTATGGCATTGTAAGTTGACTCCTTCTGAATGACTGGTGGCTGCCAGAGGCAGTTAACGACTACATCCATGACGGCGTAAGGTTTCAGCAACACTCACATAGGAACCGTCAGGTATGAGTCTGCATTCTAGGCGCGCCCATGAACGGCTCAACCATTACCACCCTACCATTTGCACGAATCGTGAGGACTTCCAAACTTCGTAGCCGCCGTCGAGGAAACGCCAAATTGCATTTTTTCGTGAATTGACGTGACGTAAACGGTGGATTTCTTTACACTCAAATGCCCGCAATCTGCAATCCTCGGTACCGAACGCTCTCCTACCTACTGCTTTCAGGAGCTCTAAATGCTTGTAATTCCCGGCCGCTATGGCAAAGACAACTGCGATGGATATTCGCGACGAGCACTTCTCCGAGTCGGCAGTTCCGCTCTGGCGGGCTTGAGTCTTCCAACGTTGCTGCAGAATTCTGCTCGTGGCGCGAACGAACTCAGTGACGAAGAAGCTCGCTATGGAGGCAAGGGTTTCGGCGCCGCAAAAAGTGTGATCATGCTATATCTTCAGGGCGGTCCGAGTCACCTTGATCTGTGGGATCCTAAGACCGGCGTACCGGACAACGTCAAGAGTATTTTCAATCCGATCGACACGACAATTCCCGGTGTGCAGTTCACGGAACTGATGCCGAAGCTGGCTCAGCAGATTCATCGTGCGACGCTGATTCGCTCTCTCAGCTACACGCCAATTGGGTTGTTCAACCACACCGCTGCGATCTATCAGATGCTCACCGGTTATACGGCAGACAATGTCAGCCCATCTGGACAGCTGGAACCACCTAGCCCGAAAGACTTCCCAAACTTTGGTTCCAACATTGTGAAGCTCAAGCCTTTGCAGAAGCCGATGCTTCCGTTCGTGATGATGCCTCGCCCACTGCAGGAAAGCAATGTCATCGGCAAGGCTGGTACAGCTGGCTTTTTAGGTCGAGCCTACGATCCGTACTATCTGTATCCCGCTGGCGATGACATGGACATGGCCAAGATGGAACGGATCAAAGTCGATGACTTGACTCTGCGTCAGGACGTTCCACTTGACCGCCTGCAACGCCGAGCATCGCTTCGCGATACCGTCAATGCTGGCATGAAGACACTCGATCGAGCTGTCGATCAATACGCTCTGAATGAATACTACGACAAGGCATTGAGTCTCGTTCTTTCAGGCCAGGCCCGCGAAGCATTCAACCTCAGCGCGGAATCTGATGAACTGCGCGAGAAGTACGGAAAGAATACCTTCGGTCAAAGCTGTCTGCTGGCTCGACGATTGGTTGAAGCCGGTACGCGAGTCGTTGAAGTCAACTGGCCGAAAGTCGCAAACAGCGACAATCATTCATGGGACGTTCATACGGGCCTTTCAACTCGCATGAAAACGCAGTCAGCTCCTATGCTTGATGCGGCTTTAGCGACATTGCTGGAGGATCTCGACGAGCGCGGTCTGCTGAAGGACACGCTGGTTGTGGCAGTTGGAGAATTCGGTCGCAGCCCAAAACGCGGCGTCAGCACGTCCGGCAACAGCAACACAGACGACGGCCGCGATCACTGGCCGTATTGCTACACGGGCGTCGTCGCCGGTGGCGGCATGAAACGCGGCTATGCACATGGCAAGTCGGATGAGACAGCTTCGGCACCGGCTGAGAATCCCGTTCATCCCGGTGAACTGCTGGCGTCAATCTATCACGCCGTTGGACTTTATCCACGTCGCACGGTGTTGAACCACTTGAACCAACCACGCGAAATGGTCAAGTATGATGCCGCAATGGAGTTGTTCGCGTAATGTGAATTCCGGTGAACGGTTGGGCTTCAGCCCGCCGAGATAACTTCGCCGGAAACCGCTCGGAGGGCTAACACCCCGCCGCTCT
>JAYVNW010000732.1:0-2942 GCA_043758225.1 Candidatus Kuenenia sp.
TCAGGTGATCGTTAGAGTTCATCGGTGAACGTCTAATGGTCAGTGAACTTGAATGGCAAGCACGCGATTGGGATCACCGGTTTCTGATCGGCATGTTGCTGAATCAAATGAAAGCCCGATGATCGGGTTCGCCCATGCTGCGGAATGCAGTCTGGAATCGCTGGCCGGATATATCCAATACAGATTGATTTTTCCTGGAGTAGTACGAAGGATGGCTGAACAGAAGGCGACAAACATTACATGGCATGCACACAACATCACACGCGAAGACCGTCAGAAACTGAACGGGCACCGTGGAGCGGTTCTGTGGTTCACCGGTCTGAGCGGCTGTGGCAAAAGCACGATCGCGAACGCAGTGGATCAGATCCTGCACGAACGCGGCATTCATACCTTTGTGTTGGATGGCGACAACATCCGCATGGGGCTGAACAAGAATCTTGGTTTTACACCGGAAGACCGCACCGAAAACATCCGCCGTATCGGTGAAGTCGCCAAGTTGTTTGCTGACGCTGCGACGATCGTTTCCACAGCGTTTATTTCGCCTTACAAGGCTGACCGAGATCTGGTTCGCGGCCTGATGCCACAGGGCGAATTCATTGAAATCCTCGTTGAAGCAAGTCTGGAGACCTGTGAATCTCGCGACCCAAAAGGACTGTACAAAAAGGCTCGCGCTGGCGAAATCAAGAACTTCACGGGCATCAGTGCTCCTTACGAAGCTCCTGAAAATCCTGAACTGGTTTTGGATTCAGACAGCAAGGGTATCGAAGAACTTGCCCGTGAAGTTATTGCGTACATCACAAAGGCTGGAGTTTTGAAGTAGACGTAAAAGGCTTTGCATTTAGCGCGCGGGATGGCGTTCGAAGCTATCTTTTCCCGAAAAATATAGAAGAGAGCGACAGGGGACGGCTTTAAAAGGCCGTTGTCGCCTCTTGAGAGAGTAAATGACTGGCAACGGGTTGCGTTGTCCACGGATGAAATTCATACGGGGATCGGTATCGATCGCGGTGTGGAGAAGTTGAAGTCACAACTTGAAGTACAGCAATGTAAGTGAAACAGGAAGCGGCGGCAGGATGTCGCTGCCATTCCCTTCGGGATCTCATTTGATCCTGTGAAATCGCAGAGCCTTTCAGGAGGAAAGTGCTGCGACATTCCACTGTTTTGAAAGGATGCTGCGGATGATTTCCGTAAGTGCTATGTTATTGCTGGCGATTTTTGTATTGCCTGCCGGTATGGATGCAAATTCTTCAGACCCTATGCCTGGTGAAGTTGATACAACGACTCAAGCGAGTTTGGAGACATCGAAAGTTACTGTTGAAGCGGACAAGGTATCAGGCGGGAAATGGCTGGATTCATTTGAAGAGGCCAGAAAACTCGCAATTGACAAGAACATTCCGATCGTTCTTCACTTCGAAGCTGTGTGGTGTGGTGCGTGCCGGCAGATGGATTCGGCGGTGCTCAATCAGCCCACTGTTCTCAGTCATCTGGGAACTACAGTGATCGGTTTGCGGATCGATGCCGACCGTGATCCGGAATTGATTGCAAAATACGGAATTTCTTCACTTCCCACGGAAGTTGTCATTGGTCCTGACGGACAGGAAAATAGTCGATATACCGGAAATGCGGCGTTGGACGAATACATGCTGCGTCTTAATAAATCCAGTGCAACGATGACCGCAGACCAATCTGTCGCAAAGGTTGGCGAAGATGATGAGAATCTTCGTCGCTGCCTGCTGGTGATGCACGACGGCAAGGTCGTGGGGCTTGGCGGCTACTGTCCGGTGGCAATGATTCGAGATAAGAAATGGTTGAAAGGCAGTGCAGAGTTTGTTGGCACTTACGATGGCGTCGATTATTTTTTTATGTCGGGTGAAGAGCGAGAAACTTTCTTCGCCAGTCCCAAACAATTCGTCCCCGGACTGCACGGTTGCGATCCAGTAGAACTGCAGCTCGGAAAAGTCGCGCAGACGGGTGCTATCGAATTGGGTGCCTTTTACAAGGGACGGTTGTTCTTCTTCCGGTCTCAGTCAAATCGCCGCTTGTTTCAGAATAATCCCGGCTGGTATGCTGATGGAGTGCCATCAGATGGGGTTCAGAATCCTCACCAGTTTCCTTTTCTGAAATCCATGACTCTGAATTGATACGAATTTCAGTCTGCGAGGCCGTACAAAAACGACCTCGTGTTTTTTTGACCGGGGATAGTCTCGTGGCATGAGCTATCCCTGTGAATTTTTCGATGGGGATAGACCCGATTCATTTTCGGATTGGCAGGGCGAGGCTTTTGCCGAGCTGAGTGGATCGGGGCGGTTCGCCCACGCTGGAAGTACTAAAAGATCATCGATCAGACTTTTCGGTGCTGTCAGGTCTGGGACATCCGGCGTGGAAAGGCGGGCATAGCGGCGCAGACACATGGCTGACAGGGGCTGATCTTGAGTCAGTGCCCGGCAGCGACTATTCGAACTCTGTCTCGTTCGATCAGATCGTCGCTGAAGTTCATGGTCGCGAAACTCGAAGTCCTTCATTGCAGTTTTCGGATTAATCCGGCACTGGTTCAGTCGGTTCTGATCCAGCACTGTAACCGGAGCAGCTTCGATATCGTCCGGATCAATCCACCCTGTCGTTAGTTTTTCACCGTTGATGAATCGCTCATAGAACCCCACGTTGTTTTTGGCCGCATGTTTGTACTCGTCAAAGATCGCGCCGTTGCCGAACATTCTGGGATCGTCCTGATCTCGAAGTTCGGACTTCATTTTGTTATGAAGTTCGGCTTTCTGTGTCGCAAACGCAGCCTCATTCGCGAGATTCTGAACGCAGTCAGGATCAGATTTCAGGTCGTACAACTCTTCAGGCGGACGTAGGCCAAAGCAAAGAGCCCAGAATGGATCGCCCGCGTCCGCACGATGACGGTGCAGAATCACGCTTTTTGTCTTGCCGGCGTCGCAGTC
>JAYVNW010000733.1:0-10161 GCA_043758225.1 Candidatus Kuenenia sp.
CAGTCGTTTCGTGACGACGGTCAACGGCCCTAGCATTACGTGGGATACGCATAAAGACAACTTCAATCAAATGAAGAATCGTCTGGTACCGCCGATGGAAAAGGCGTACGTTGCATTGTTGGATGATTTGTCCGAACGTGGCTTGTTGGATGAAACGCTGGTAATCTGGATGGGCGATTTCGGACGAACCCCAGTCATCAATAAAGACGCCGGACGCGACCATTGGCCGCAGTGTTATTCCATGGTGCTGGCCGGTGGTGGTATTCGCGGTGGCCAGGTCGTAGGTGAATCTGACAAAACCGGCGCGCATCCTTTCGTACGGCCGGTGACTCCGGCGGATGTGCATGCGACCATATTCGCGGCACTCGGCTATGACGCTCAGCACATCAACTACCACATGACCGACGGACGCCCTGTGCCAGTTTGCGACGGATCCGTCATTCATGAATTGATCTAGCTGTTACGACTGATTCCACTTGTTCCACCACGTGCGGAACAATTGCCACTGAGCTCTGATGAATTCCTGCTGGCTTGGGCTGAGCGCATCGGATTGATTGAAGTGATACGCGTATTCTGGATTGCCTTCGAGCACCATCAAGTACTTGTAGTACAGGACAAGATCCGGACCCTCATCATAAGTTGAAAGCACGGTCAACGCTTCATTCAGTTCCCATGCCAATCGACGCGAGTCCGGACAGCCAGCTGCTGCTTTTTCGCAGAGTTCCACTAGTCGCAGAACTTCACGAGGCAATGCGTTGCCGACTCCAGTGATCGCTCCTGCCGCACCGCAATGCACAAAGCCGTGGTAGACCTGTGTATCGACACCCACCATCAACGTCAGACCCGGATCACGATTAGTGATGTGTTCGGCTGCGTAGCTCAGAGATTCCGCTCCTCCGAATTCCTTGAACCCCACGAGATTTGAAAACTCACGCTGCAGATCAAAAAACAAATCAGCCTTTGTTTCGAATCCATAATATGGGCTGTTGTAAATGACGGCCGGCAAGCCTGCCGCCGCTCTGAGAACTCCGGCAAAGTGATGGCGTTGCGCTGCCGCCGATGTGCCGCGTGAGAGAACTCGTGGAATCACCATCAATCCCGCCGCACCTGCTTTTTTCGCATGAGCCGCATGGTCCGCCGCAATCGCCGGATTCTGTGCTCCAGTGCCGACAACGACTGGAACCCCAGCGGCACACAGGGCTCGAACACCTTCCTGTCGCTGAGCGTCTGTCAGCAGCGGCCAATCGCCCATGGATCCGCAATAAACGACAGCCCTCATGCCAGCTTCGATGAGTTCCTTACCTTTCGCCACCAAGGCATCGAAATCAGGCACACCGCTGGCGGAGCATGGAGTCATCAGGGCCGGAATACAGCCACAGAACACATTGGATTGATCTGACATTAGTGATTTCCGAAAACAGAATTCTTGAGCAAACGTCGACGGAGTTTATCATGTCAAAATTAAGTCGTGAACCGCATCACTTATAATCCGGCGAGCGGGATGCGTTAGCTTCCCGGGACGATGCATGTCCCCGGAATCTGGTTAGGTCTGACATAAACAGCTTCACGATCGCAGCGTCTTCAACGATGCAGTCAAACCCGCGACCACGGCACCGGAATCAGATCCCAGGGCCACCAGACGGAAACCGAGTTGCTTGTGTGATTCGACAAGTTCAGGGCGTGAGAGAATTCCGGCGGTCTTGCCATGACGCTCACATGCCTGTACGACACTTTTCAAATGCTGAATGAATGTCGGTGGAGTGAAATCTCCCGGATGTCCAAGGTTCACGGACAAGTCCATCGGGCCGACAAACAAGACATCGACTCCCGGCACGGCCGCGATTTCATCGGCCTTGTCAGCGGCATCCGGGGTTTCAATTTGAACAACAACCAGCGACTGCTCATTCGCTTGGGCTAGATATCCCTGCCAGTTGCGCCCGTAATTGGTCGCGCGAATAATCTGAGCGACTCCGCGAACTCCCGTCGGCGGATACTTCATCATCTGGACGCAGCGAGCTGCTTCATCGGCGTTGGCGACATAAGGAAACATGACGCCAGCTGCACCGCTGTCCATGACGAACTTTACGGCATCTGCATCGGCGGATGCGATTCGCACGATGGGAGCGGCCTTTGTTCCGCGCGTCGCCAGCAATTGTCCTCGAAGTTCAACCGTCGTCCCGGAACCATGTTCCAGGTCGATCAACAGCCAGTCGAAACCGGTCTCGGCAGCGATCTCAACAGCAGATGACGAGCCCAGATTCAGAAACGTTCCTGCCAGCACTTCGGTCTTCAATCGAACCCGATCAATCCACTGCATCCGAATTCCCTTGAATGAAAAGAAGGCACAAATGTCTGGGGGCTTATCGTAAAGGTTAGCTTCCAGTAGTATTCGATCGAAATCAATCCAACGATTCCATTCTGCGGTGCCAGTCCCTAAATATCCATGCTGCGCGATCACACTGCCGAATTTCGAGAAATCAACACGAACGCCATTACCCTGAAAGCTATCTCTGGCGTCTGGTTTTGGTGTATTGTCCAATTTGCAACGTGGAGTATTCGGTCCGTCCACCTGTCCACTTGTCCGTCATGTATTGCGAATCTTCGAAATATCTACCAATGCCACACAATTTCCATCGTGAACTTCAGACCGCTCTCACTGCCGTGCGACAGGCCGCGATCGTGTGCCGATCGGTGCAGTCGTCGATTACGACAGAGTCTCTGGCCAAGAAGGACAAGAGCCCCGTTACCGTGGCTGACTTCGCAAGTCAGGCGATTGTCTGCCGTCAACTTCAGATCGACTTTCCGAACGATCCGGTGATCGGCGAAGAAGGAGCAGCGGAATTAAGATTGCCATCGGGGGAAGAATTTTTGAGCCGTGCTGTGCGTGAATGTGCGGCTGCAGGCGTCAACGCTTCACCCGGTGAAGTTTGTCACTGGATCGATCGCGGCGGTGCATCCGAATACAGCCCGCGATTCTGGACTCTGGACCCCATTGATGGCACAAAGGGATTTCTTCGAAAGGAACAATACGCGATTTCTCTGGCACTGATGATCGACGGGCAGATTGGAATCGGAGTCCTCGGATGCCCCAACATGCCATTTGAAGGGAAGCCTGAAGGTACCGGCGTCCTTGCATGGGCAGTTCGCGGGAATGGTGCATGGATGCAGCCGTTGACTGAACCTGACGTTGCTCCTGTCAAAATCGAAGTTTCAAAAACGTCGAATGCAGCTGAATTTCGATTCTGCGAATCCGTCGAATCCGGACACAGCTCACACGACTGGTCAGGGCTGATTGCGTCGGAACTTGGCATTCATCTGGAACCGATTCGCCTGGACAGCCAGTGCAAGTATTTGGCCGTGGCTCGAGGCGATGCGGATCTGTATCTTCGTCTGCCGACCAGAAAAGGTTATAAAGAGAAGATATGGGACCACGCTGGCGGCATTTTGGTTGTTCTGGAAGCTGGCGGGCAGGTGACCGACATCAACGGCAAGTCGCCTGACTTTCGACATGGTTCATCACTGGCGCAGAACGAAGGTATGGTTGTGACGAACGGAAAATCACATTCCTCCGTCGTAAGCGCAATCAGCAGGCACGCTCCAGCGGAAATGGCATAGGGTGCTGTCTCGAAACAAAATGCGGGTTTGCAAGAGGTACGATGGACTTCCAGTCCGTCATTTTTGGCACGGACTGGAAGTCCATCCTACGGAGTCAAAATGTCTGACGCAGAGCTTCCTCAAAATCCAACTGAACTTGCGGATTTCGGACGACTGGAATTGATCGCTCGGCGACTTGTCGAAGGCGTGATGATGGGGCGTCATCGCAGTCCGTTTAAAGGGTCCAGCGTAGAATTCGTTGAACATCGGGACTATTACCCGGGCGACGAAATTCGACATATCGATTGGCGAGCGTACGGAAAAACCGGGCGATATTACGTCAAGCAGTTTGAAGACGAGACAAATCTGCGAGCCCATTTATTGGTCGATGTCAGCGGCAGTATGTCGTACGCGGGGCGACATGTTAGTAAGTTTCAGTACGCTCGAATGCTGGCGGCATCGCTGGCGTGGTTGTTACTGAGTCAACGTGATTCCGTTGGGATGGTGACCTTTGATTCAAAGATTCGGGAACAGATTAAGCCGTCGAGCAATCGAGATACGTTTCGTCGTATCACGGAAATTCTGGAAGCCACAACGCCCGGAGCCGATTCCGGAATGGCGGATGTGCTGGAATCGATTCTGCCAACAATTCGGCGTCGCAGCCTGCTGATTCTGATCAGTGACTGCTTTGACGATGTCGAACGATTGTGCAAAGTACTGCAGCGATGTCGACATGACATGCATGAAGTCATCCTCTTCAGAATCGCGGCTCCCGAAGAGGAAGAATTTCCGTTTGATCGCCCGACACAGTTTCGCAACCTGGAAAATCTCGACGACCGATTGCTCGTTGATCCCGCTCGGCTGCGCAAGGAGTATTTGCGGCAGTACAACGCATTCGCCGCGACGTTGAAGAAGGAGTGTGGCGCGATTGGAGTTGATTGTCGCCGACTACTGACCAGCGAACCGCTGCAGTTGGGACTCGGCCATTGGCTGGCGGAACGTATGGCGTCGCAGACTGGACGCAGATAACGCTGAGCTTTGCGGAAACTCGACGCGACGCTTGGGAGTGCACGACACATCAGTTTCTTGCAAATCTGGAGTTTTCTACTGGAGGTGCTCTTGTTTCAGGAACTCGGCGACGATTCCGGCTGTCAGTGAGAGCCCCCGGGGCAAATATTTTCCAGCGATTCAGCCATTGCATGTCAATTGCGTGTTGCTTAACTTGCGACATGTCGACCACACCTTGCAAGCAAAGTGAAGCTTGTCAGTGGACGTGGCGAGCGAGGCAGAATTCACGCGGGTTCAGACAATTTGAGGAATGTTAGTCACTACCGAATGAGCGCGTTTGGCGATGAAGGGGAACAAGGTGTCTGCGGTCAGATCGAGTCGGGCTCTCAGGATTCTTCTGATTGCAGTCCTTTGTGCCGTTGCCGGAGCGATTCCAATCCGATGGATCTGGTTTCGTCCGGCCGAACGCGACACTTTGTCCCAAGTGCAAACAGAACGAGAAGTAACAATTCTTCTCGATAAGGCAGAACGCGCCTCAGATGCTGGTGATCTGGGGACGGCCAGCAGACTGTTTGAAGACGCATTGAGGTTAGAGCCCGACAATAACAAAGCGCTGGTCTACAGCGCAGGTTTACGGCAACAATCAGGTGACCTGGCGACTGCCAAAGAACTTTTGTCAAAGGTAGGAGATACGCCGTCAAACTTTGGAGCGACGGCACGTTACCTGGAAGGTACGATCGCTCTCGCGGAACACAAAGCGAGACTTGCCGAATCGTCTTATCTCAAGGCGCGCCGATTGAATCCTTCCTATCAACCTCCGCTGAGGGAACTCGCAAGACTGTATGCGCTTCAACTGCGGGGACCTGAGCTGACGCAGGTTCTAAGAGAGTTAGAGCGGCTTCGAGCGTTGAATATCGAAGAACTGGTGATGCAGCTGCTGGCAGGTCGTCCCTTCGTCGAACGATCTCAGGCAATGCTGTTGCTGAAACAACTGACTGTCCATGACCCGGAAGACATTCACAGCGTACTCGCACAGGCAAGGTACATGCTGCTGGAAGGAGACCCTCACGCAGCTGCAGCACAAATTGCTGAAATTAAGGGACCGACATCCCATGACCCAGCTGTATTGACAATGCTGGCATTGGTATGTGAGTTGAACGCAACTGGTCTCGCAAACGACCAGCCAGAATTCAAGCTGACATTCAGTTCCACGACAACAGAGGAAGCATGGGAATTGGCGTCGCGCCGCGCTTCTGTCGTTGGCGATTGGGAGACGGTCAAAAAAATCGAATCCTACCTGCTTACTCTAAAGCCATTTTCACCGACGGTGAGTCATTCGCTCGCTGTTGCTCTTGATCGCATGGACAAGCCAGAGCAGGCGAAACTTCAGCACCAGCAGACGGAAAAGCTGGATCAGCTTGAGATTTTGGCGTATCGGATGTTGAACCCGCGGGCGCGAGTGCCTGACGTTGGCATACCAGTAATTTGCGAAATCGTTGACCTACTGAAAGACTCAGGACACTCGGGCGAAGCCGTCTCATGGTTAACCGTGGCAGAATCGCTGGAACCGGGACGACCAGACGTGCGTTCACGAATTCAGCTTCTAAGCTACCCGCCCGGCAATGCGAAGCAACTCGACTCAGCGACCGCGCCAATTTTACCGACCATCGTTCTTCGGCCTCATGACCGAGCCAGCAGTTCTCAAGTTAAGCACTCTGTCACTGAGTTCAAATTTCGCGATGTTGCCGCCGACATGGGGATTCAGTTCGAATACTGCAATGGGCAGAGTCAATACAAGCGAATTCTGGAAACCATCGGTGGCGGTTCGGCCGTGTTGGATATCGATGGCGACCTTTGGCCCGATCTTTATTTCCCACAGGGTAAGCATTTTTTGAGTTCATCACCGCCTCTCAATGATGCGCTATACCGCAATCATCGAGGGCTGAGGTTTTCCGAATGTACGCAGTCTGCAGGAATCAATGAATATGAACACAGCCTTTCTGCAACTGTTGCGGATTTTGACAATGACGGCTTTGCGGATGTATTTGTGACAAACGTCGGTGCTTGTCGTTTGTTTCATAACAACGGTGACGGAACATTCATTAATGTAACACCGACATCCATCGTCAGAAACCTCGACTGCAGCAGTTGTGCCTGTTTCGCGGACCTGAATCAAGACGGCCTTCTTGACCTGTTTGTAGTGAACTATGTCGCTGACTGGGACCGGCGTTGCCTCAACAATGCAGGGGAGTTTGCAACTTGTCATCCTCACGAACTTCAGCGCGCACAGAATCGTCTGTATCAGAATCTGGGCAATGGTGAATTTAGTGACATAACAGAATCCTCAGGGCTACTTGGAATTTCAGGACGGGGTTTGGGTGTTTTAGCGGCTGATCTGGATAACGATGGCCAGACGGATATTTTTGTCGCAAATGACGGCACGCCAAATATGCTGTTCGCAGGCGAGCGTTCACCAGGCGAAGCACCGTTTGCAAAATCACCAACAGCGGATGCTGGAATTAGCGAAAGTCGTGACTCAGCCAGCGTGTCAGCAGTCATTCGACTAACAGACATCGCCGCTCAATGTGGAGTGGCAGTGCCAGCCGACGGGAGATCACATGCCGGGATGGGTATTGCGGTTTCAGATTTTGACGAAAACGGAACACTGGATCTTTTTGTTACCAACTTCTTTCGAGAACAGAACACACTATATTCTGGAATTGGCTCCAGCCTTTTTATGGACAAATCGCAAGAGTCTGGACTCGGATCGCCGAGCATGGAATTGCTGGGCTTTGGAACGCAGGCCATCGACATTAATTCGGACGGGCACGACGATATCGTGATTCTGAACGGTGACATAGATGACTACTCATCAACCGGGCGTCGCTGGAAAATGCCGAGCTCGGTGTTTCGAAATGACGGTGACGGTCGGTTCATTGATATGTCGAATCAATGTGGTGCGGAGATGCAATTGCCTCAACTTGGCCGAGGGCTCAGTCGTATTGACTTTGATGGCGATCAGGTCTTAGATCTGGTTGCGGTGCGACATGACGGACCAATCCGTCTTTTGAAAAACGAAACGTTGCCAGAGAATCCTTGCATCAATCTGCGTTTCGTTTCTCATCGGGAGTGCCGTGATGCAATTGGTCGGCAGATCAGAATGACTCATGGTGAAAATCATCTGATGCGGATAGTAGCTTCTGGCGACGGATTTTCTGCCTCAAACGAGCGACTGCTTAGCTTTGCGATACCGTCTCGAGCAGAAATTCAAATCGATTTGGGTCTGGCACAACTGAACTTAACTGGAATCCCAATGCACCTGAAGTCCGTGGCCGTGGTAGAACAAGTAGACGGGGCCGCTACGTTTTGGCAATTACCGAATTGAGACGCCCTGTTAAAAGCGACAGCGGCCTGATTTTGGTTTCAAATTAGTTAATCATTCGGCACCATTTTGAGATATAAAAATGCCAAGCTGTCGATGACTGCCAGAGTAAATGCTACTTTGCTAAAAAATTCTTCATTTAGGTAGAGTTTACCTTTTCATCCACTGATCAAAACCTCATACTCACGGCCATTGGTTCCAAAGGGCTGCCTACTTCTTTAGCAGGATTGGTGCCATGGCTCGGGTTTACAGGCGTAAATCTGAACACTTGTTTTTGTTTTTTTTTAGGAGTGTGTACGATGAATTTTCGCGAAACGTTTAGGAAAAAATCAGGATTTACCCTGATTGAATTGCTGGTGGTGATCGCCATCATCGCAATTCTGATTGCACTGCTGCTTCCAGCAGTGCAGCAGGCGCGTGAGGCCGCTCGCCGGACTCAGTGTAAGAATAATTTGAAGCAATTGGGGTTGGCTCTTCACAATTACCATGACACGCACGGTCGTTTTCCGCCGACTCAAATCATGGTGAATTACGCAGGTCCGGGGAATACAAATCCACAACCTCGCAATCACACCTGGATGTCGTTGATTCTTCCCTACCTGGAACAGGCACCTTTGTACAGTGCCATTAACTTTTCTGCTCCGATGTTTAACCCAACGACATCGACTTTTCAGACACTCACCACTGGTGATACGATTGTATCACGAAATCTAGGGATGTTGCAGTGCCCTTCCGATCCGGGTTTCGGCGGAGGTATCTCAAGCCACGGCTTGTCCCACACAAACTACGCTGGGAACATGGGATGGGATTGGCACTATCGTGGCCCTGGGGCAATTTCTGGGCCATTTCAAAATGGTTCCGAAGGTACTCGCTTGACGGACATCAAAGATGGAACTTCAAACACAATCGCACTTGGCGAAGTTTCCACAAATGCGTTTCAACCAAATACGGGTGCTCCAGGTCATCAGGCAATGGGTGGGAAGCCTCGAGGGGGTGGGATCGGTAATAATGTATTTCGAACTCCGTTCATTGACCCCGGCAGTAACGGTGATGTTATGGACTCAGCTGCACTAAGAGGTATCGGCCTTGTGGGGACTCGGACGTGGGTGCGTCCCGATGGAGCAGCCAGTGGCTATTGGTGGAAGGCAGCTCCCTACGCTCATCCGCCAACATATTTGGCTTGTTTCGGTATGAACAACAACTGGCCAGGTGCCAGCAGCGTCCATACTGGTGGTGGCCAATACCTGATGTGCGACGGTGCGGTTCGCTTTATGAGCGAGAACGTTCAAGGTGCACAGCAGGGGTCGGTGTGGTTCAACTTGCACTCCTATATTGGTGGCGAAGTTGTAGGCGAGTTTTAATATTCCTTGAGCATATTTCATGCGTGATTTAGTCTCCCGGTACCAAAGGCCAAAACTCCGTTGGCACCGGGAGTTTTCTTTCCTTGATGGCAAATCCTCATTTTACTACATGGTGTGTTCAGCGGGAGCAGAATTGTGTTTCGAGTATCAATGTTGCTGGCAGTTGTTGGATCGCTGTCATGTTTGTCAGGTTGTTCGGACGGAGGAGCGGGTGCTGCTAAAGTAAAAACCGTTCCGTTTTCGGGGAAAATTTTGTTGGATGGCACTCCACATGGGAATGTCACCGTCACATTTACCCCTCAAGGGTCGGAAGGTGGCGAACGAACGGCTTACTCCCAAGTAAAGGAAGACGGCTCATTTGCTGCCACAACTTACGTTACAGGTGATGGTATCGTTCCGGGCAAATACGATGTTCGGGTCGGTGCAGAAGCCGATGCCGGATCGATAGACCCGTCAAAGATGATGGCTGCAGTCGTCGGTGCATCGATCGAAAAGCTGGAGGTCGATATTCCCGCAGATGGACTGACTGACGTTGAGCTTAAGATGATTAGTGGTACAAAGTCAGAAAGTGTCGGTAGTCAAAGTGGAATTGGACTTGGAAAGTGAAGCCTCTTGAGGAAGGATGATTCACCGGCGTTCACTACATCGCAAATCTGTACCTAATGATGCTTCGCTTGAATTCGTTTCAGCGGAGCATTTTTATTCAATGCCCCGCTTAGTCACTGGGATTAAGGATACGGGCTTCCAATTGTTTCAGGAGTAATTTTCTTTTTTTTTGAACGTGCTTTTTGCATGACGCCATGCCGTTGCTGAGAT
>JAYVNW010000734.1:0-2205 GCA_043758225.1 Candidatus Kuenenia sp.
GTTGGATCGGACATTGATTGAAGGGCCTCTTGAAGTTCGGATCATGTTTCGACAGGAACAGCGAGATCATAGACTCCCGCCTTGCTCTCAACGACAAATTCGCCCGCAGAAATGCCCTGATTCCCGTTTCGGGAGCAGGATTCTACTGACTAACGCTCACAAACCGGGATGCTACAATATTAAATGAGCAGCCGGGGAACCCGTCAGCGCGAATTCAACCTAACCAGTCCATTCCGGAAGAAAAATAACGGAGAAATTGTTCGATGAGTCTTGCGATTACTGCCCTCCACGCTCGTGAAATTCTTGACAGCCGAGGCAACCCAACAGTGGAAGTTGACATCCAGCTGGAAGACGGCACCGTAGGCCGTGCAGCGGTTCCCAGCGGAGCCAGCACCGGTGCTCACGAAGCCTGCGAACTGCGAGACACAAGTGACAAAGGACGATTCCTGGGTAAAGGCGTTCTGCAGGCCGTCGAAAACGTCAACGGGGAAATCGCTGACGCCTTAATGGAAATGGATTCTTACGACCAGGCCGTCATCGACCAGACCATGCTGGAACTCGACGGAACTCCGAACAAGGCACGTCTTGGAGCCAACGCAATTCTCGCCGTGTCGCTTGCAAACGCTCATGCTGCAGCCGCAAGCTGCGGTCTCCCGCTGTTCCGTTATCTAGGCGGTGTTGGAGCCAACTGTCTGCCAGCACCAATGATGAACATCATCAATGGTGGTGCTCATGCCAACAACGGCATCGACATTCAGGAATTCATGGTCATGCCGTTGGGCTTTGACTGCTTCAGCGACGCGTTGCGAGCCGGCACGGAAATCTTCCACAGCCTGAAGAAGGTTCTCGCGGGCAAAGGCATGAGCACTGCTGTTGGTGACGAAGGCGGATTTGCTCCGGACCTGAAGACGAACGAGGAAGCTCTGGAAGTGATCATGCAGGCGATCGAAGCTGCTGGTTATCAGGCTGGCGAACAGATCCAGATCGCCCTGGACTGCGCTGCTACCGAATTCTTTGATTCCAAGACTGGCATCTACACAATCGATGGCAAGAAGATGGATTCCGACGGAATGGTCGGCTTGCTGGATTCGTGGGCCGGCAAGTATCCGATTTGCTCAATCGAAGACGGCTGTTCCGAAGACGACTGGGACGGATGGAAGAAGCTGACCGATAAACTGGGTGTACAGCTGCAACTTGTGGGTGACGACTTGTTCGTAACCAACGTAAGTCGCCTGAGCCAGGGAATCGACAAGGGCATTGCCAACAGCATCCTCGTCAAAGTCAACCAAATCGGAACACTCACCGAAACCATTCAGGCCGTGCAGCTTGCCTATCGCAATGGCTACACCGCTGTGATGAGTCACCGATCCGGCGAAACCGAAGACACCACAATCGCTGACCTGGCTGTGGCTCTGCGAACTGGACAGATCAAGACAGGTTCCGCCAGCCGTACGGACCGAATCTGTAAGTACAATCAACTGCTCCGCATCGAAGAGTTGCTGGGCGACACTGCTACCTTCGGCGGCACGATTGGCTAATTGTCCTTAGCGGGCTTTACCACTCAAACACCGCTGAATCGAAGAGTTCGACAGCGATGACCACCGAAGAATCAGACACCAACATTGAACCGACCTCTGAGGAACTGACCGCAGTTCCGCAGACGGTCGGTTCTTTTTTGATATCGATTGCCTTCTGGTCTGCGTTGCTGGTATCGGCAGTCATGTACGCCGGAGTCGCGCTGTCCCCGAAGCTGGCCGACTGGATCAGCGTCCGCCAACAGCATGCGGCAAATGCCGTTCGTCTTCAGGAACTGGAAGACGAAGCCGACTACCTAGAACGCGTGTCCGCCGCCTTAAAGAGCGATCCCGAATTCGCCAATCGCCTTGTTCACGCAACACAGTCTGGCAGCACGGAGAACGAATTTGTTCCCGTCTCTGGCAGTTTGGTGTTCGGCGGCGTGCGAGACAAGTCTTCTGCAGAGCAACCGCTGGTTGAGCCAGCGGTTGCCGAACTTGTGATGCATCTGGCAAGTCATCAGACGCATCGCACCTGGCTTTTATTGGGAGCGGCGGGACTTACCGTTTTAGCCTTCACGCTGCTCAACGAATCCGGTGCCGGGATCATGCAGGCAGCCTACAGCGTTGTTCGGCATTATGCACACGCAGCGGTCGCAAGATACCGACAGGAATCGCCTGCGGAATCCAC
>JAYVNW010000735.1:0-3758 GCA_043758225.1 Candidatus Kuenenia sp.
TCACGGCCGGAGACGTTGCCGGAGTCGGACCGGAAGTGATTCTTCGGGCGATCGAGGATCCCGAAACGGGTTCGCTCTGCCATCTGATACTGATCGGGCATCCGGAGATTTTTCGTCAGGCCGGAGCAGTGTTCGGCTTAGGCGTCCCGTTGCAGGAATATGCAAATGGTTCGGATATCCGATGTCTTAGAGCCGCCATTCGTTCTGCTGAAACGAAGCGTGAGATTCTCTGTATTGATCCAGCTGGTGATTTTGTCCTGGTGGCACCGCGTGGCCGTGTCAGTCGGGAAGCAGGCGACGCAGCATTCCAGTACCTTGAAGCTGCGATCCATCTGGCGCAACATTCGGCTGTCGATGCAATTGTCACGGCACCGTTGAACAAGGAGGCTTTGCATCTCGCCGGACAGAATTTTCCTGGTCATACGGAAATTCTCGCCGACCGTTGTGGCGTTGAGGAATTTGCGATGATGCTGCATCTTCCTGAATCGGCTATGAAAGAATGGAGACGTCTGATTCGTCCAATCCAGGGCACTTCGAAAGTCTCACGTGTTGGGGCAGTTTTGAGTGGGCTGAGTATCGCCCACGTCACGTTGCATACGGCTGTCGCCAGCGTGCCGGGCCTGCTGAGTACGGAATCTGTCGCCAGCAAAATTCGGCTGATGGACGAATTTCTGCAGCGCATTCATTGCGAACGCCGCGCGATTGCCGTGTGTGCATTGAATCCGCATGGAGGAGAAAACGGACTGTTTGGTGACGAAGAAGCGAAGGCTATCGAGCCGGCTGTCGCGGCGTGTGTTTCGTCAGTGAAATCCGTTGTTGGCCCGTTACCTGTCGATACGCTGATTCGCCGAGCGGTGAGTGGTGAGTTCGACGGCATTGTGGCGATGTATCACGACCAGGGACATATTCCAGTCAAGCTCATCGGATTTGAATCTGCCGTGAACATCACGCTGGGACTGCCGATCGTCCGAACCAGCCCAACACACGGAACCGCGTTTGATCGTGCATGGAACCCTCAAACTCCCGCAAGTGCGCGGGGTATGATCGAAGCGATCAAAATTGCAGCAGCACTGGCGAACAAACGGTAAGGTTCTGCGATTCTCTTAATCCTGATCGGTTAGTACGAGCAGATTATGATTAAGATGAAGAGTATGATTAGGTCGGGTCAAAGCCCGGGTGGCCAATCACCTTCTGGCGTGTTGAAATCCTGACTTCCATTGTCGTAATCATCTGGCGGTGGAGGAGGATTGCGAAGTCGTTCCTGAAACTGTTGAAATGAATGTTTGAGCGAATCCAGCAACCGCTGAGCATTCGCAGATGCCATGAAAACTCGCTGTGACACGGACGAACGCGGAAAGAATGTTGTGATGAAGTCGAACGAAAACTCTGTGGGCGAATGGCCGATCATGACAGCGTTGGCGTAAGTGCCGGACTGGACGTCATCACTGATTTTCAGTGATTCGTACAAGTCTTGTGCTGATTGTCGCTGCTGCTGATTCTGATTCGGAATCACGGGCATGTGAATCGGTCCGAAGCGGTCTTCGTAACGCTGGATATTTTCTTTCAGCGCTGCGATGAATTGATTCACAACAACCGGTGGCATCACGATGCGTGCGACGACCTGTTGAGGCTGTTGCATTCGCAGCAAAAAATCCACGATGAATTCGTGCTGTCCCTGAAGTACAACCGCACCAGTGGTGAAGACCCCTCGAGCGACATGTGTCGGAACAAGTGCGCCAATATGGGAGTGTCGGATTTCCTGGCTCTGCGGGCCATCGTTTTCTGATGGTTCTTCAGTGGGTTCGTCCGGAGTTGACGGATCTGTCATTGTCGTAACGTCTTCAAGTGAAACTTGTGGGCTGAACGGTTTTCGAATTCCGAAGTTCGTCCAAGCAAAAAGGCTTAGCATCGACTTGATGCTAAGCCTTTGTCGATTCTATCGAAGTTGAGCCACGAATTACTAGGAATTCGGCTGCACTTTCACACGCTTACGCACGTCCGTTTCCAGAACGCCAAACGCCTGTTCATGTCGCTGCAACGCCATTGACAGCGCGCTCCAAAGTCGCTTGGCAGTGAAGTGATTCAGGATGATTCGCTGAGTGACTTTCACTTCAACCTTACCTGTTGCGTATGGCGTTGGGTTCAGGCCCAGATCCAGGATCAGTTCTTCCGGAGTGCTGGACACTCGACAGAAATTCGCATAGCCAGCGTTCGCGTCAGCATCAGTCACAATGACTTCCTGAGTCTGCTGTGCTTCAGGGCCACGAGCTGCTTCCTGTTCCGGTGCGTTCTCACTATCGCTCACGTTCATTTTCTCCAAAAGATGGGTATTTCAGGACAGTCCAGGGTCAAATCCGGGACACAAAGTTCTACTGGTGGAGGACTTATAGCACCGCTGCACGATCGCGGCAACTCGGTGCTGACCGTTTCCAGTTTGGTGCGGCTTTAGCGCCGATTCGGAAGTCAAGACGGGCAGGCTGGAGAAATCACACGTAAAATTGCTGGACTTTCCTGCAAACGTGCGATGAATTGCGGATTGTGTGATGCCGAAGATCGCTTGCCTTGGCGACTTACGATTTAGCCGCTTGCCTGCGAAACCATTCGGCGGTAATTTTCAGCCCGTCGGCCACGGTCACGGTTGCACCGAGCAACTCAACCAGGCGGTCAGCATCGAGCAGTGAACGCTCAACGTCACCAGCACGGCGGTCACCGTAGCGAATCTCGCTGCTGCTATTCAGAGTCGAACGAATGTGTTCGGCAAGTTGCAGCGTCGTTGTTTCTCGGCCAGTACCTATGTTCAGCACTCGTTCCGGAATTTGTCCCTGCAGCGCGGCCATGTTGGCTTTTACGACATCGGCGATAAAAACGTAGTCGCGTACACAGCCAGAATCGCCGACAGTGGTGCGAGCAAACACGCCGACAGGTTCATTTGCCAGCATACGATTGCAGAAAATTGCAACAACGCCCGCTTCTCCATGTGGATCCTGTCGCGGACCGTAAACGTTGGCATATCGCAGGACTGTAAAGTTTAGTTTGTGTTCATGTCGAAAACAGTCCAGATATTTTTCCACTGCGAACTTACTGCACGCGTAGGGGCTGAGCGGCAGCGGAACAGTGGAAACCGATGCCCGTGTGCCGTCTGGTACTTCACCATAGATCGCGCCGCCTGTGCTGGCGAAGACCAGATGTCCAACTTTGTGATTGACGCTGGACTGCATGACATTGATCGATCCGATAATATTGATCGAAGCGTCTCTCTGCGGTTCGCGAACGCTGATGGCGACACTCGCCTGAGCCGCCTGATGACTCACCGCTGTTGGCTTAAAACTTGCGAATGCCATTTCGACGGCCGCTGCGTCCTGAATGTCAACCTTAAAGAATTCGGCTGCTGCAGGCACGTTTTTCCGTCGGCCGCTGCTGAGGTCGTCCAGAACTGCGACTTGCCAGCCGACTTCGAGGGCTTTATCTGCCAGATTGCTGCCAATAAATCCCGCGCCGCCAGTGATCAAAAGTCGCATATTCAGTGTTCCCAAGTCATCAATCGCTGCCAAAGCCATCCGCCGTTACTCTAGCCGATAAATCCTAGTGAGCGTTGTGCATGATGTGAATACCAACACGTCTCCTGCCATTCCGATAATTGAAGTCCGGTCGTATCGATCCTGACAGCAGTCCTCACGGACGTAGCGCTGATAAATGGCTCGGGTTACCGAGCACATGGTTTGGAATTTCCTCGTGGATGTTCACGGGGTGATGGCCAA
>JAYVNW010000736.1:0-3056 GCA_043758225.1 Candidatus Kuenenia sp.
GTTGTCTCGGCGGCACTGAACCGTCCGTTGGTACCAGCCACAGCCGTGATAACGATTTATTCTGCTGGGAGTCAGTGATCTCTGAAACAGCATAGGTGACCCAGCTTCCATCTGGACTGATGTCCGGAGGGCCAACACGCTTAAATTGAAACAGGTCTTCAACGGTGATTGGTCGTTTGTTCATTGTAGATTCCGCCGGTGAGGCAGGTTGGGCAATTGCAAAAATCGGCGAAAGGAAAACGATAATGGCGGCGATGGAGAAGCGAATTCGCATGATCTTGGATTCTTCCAGGTTGAATCGTTTGGGATGTGGGGTCTCATTGTTAATTCCTCGCGCTGGAAGAAATGAAACAGCGCTCGGCGCGCGGGTCCCGTGAGTCCGGTGATTTCTGGTCGCCCCGCGTTCAATCAGGGGATTGACATCCCCCGTTCGCCGAAGGGACTTTGAATTCCAACGGCGATTGGTTGAGTCCGTAGCATGTCACGAATACGCATCACTTGTCCAGCGTCACGACAAAAAACGATGTGTGTTGCAATATCGGCTGACAGGCAGAAGTTGCCGATGAAGAGAGTCAGACAGTGTGAGTTAATGGCGGCACGTTGCAGGCCGTGTAAAATCCGGATGATTTTCAGTGTATTCGACTGTCAAAAGCACGATCTCATTGTACAGAGCGATTGTGTTGAACTCGTAAGTGTCAGGGCTGCAATGGGCGTTGTGCGGGATCAATCGAAAACAGACTCACGCAAAACGCGAAACGCGATTGGGGCCGATCGGGGCACACGTTCGAGTTTCTTTGGGCCGCTGACTGCAGGCTGGACAGTTCAGGCATTGCCGTATCGAGAGTTGAAGCGTCGGTTCTGGCATATGTCTCCGGGGGTTCTGGCGTTCGGTTTACTTGTGATACCACATGCCGATCCAATTTCCGCGACGCTGCAGTTGATCATTCTGACATGTTGCTTGACCATTGGAGTGTGGATACTTTTGGGGTTCCGTCAAATTCAGCGGTGCGGTGAAGGGGCGGGATTGGGAGCGGTTGGCGGCTACGCGCTGTCAGTGCTGGGAACATCTTTTCTGTTTCCACGACATCTGGAACTGGGACTTGCCGTTCTGGCGATTCTGGCATTTGGTGACGGCTCTGCAACCCTGCTTGGAAGCGTATTTCGAGGCCCGCGACTGCCTTGGAATTCCGGGAAGTCCTGGATTGGTATGCTGGGATTTGTCGCGGTGGGGTCCGCGATGGCCGCCTGGATCTATTGGGGCGAAACGCATAATCCTGAAGCCTCAGATCCGCCAGTCTCCTTTGGAATGGCGTTGTTTCTGACGGCACCCGCTGTGGTAGCGGCGGCCATTGCAGAATCATTGCGATCTGGAATTAACGACAATATCCGTGTCGGTGTCGTCGCGGCTGTCGCGCTTGTGCTGATGCACGGAATGCGTTCTCTGTAACGCGGCATTTGTCTATGCCATTTGTTCGTGGCCCGGAAATCGCTGAATTGCGAATCTGCAATTCGCAACTCCATGCTGGAACGTTATGCTGTGCACGGGATCTTCGCCGAAGTAACCGCATCTGCCGACGAGCGCAGAATCTTCAGACAAGGGATCTCTGCTATTGAGGTGCGATGATGCTCCGCTGCATTTGGAATCGAACGATACTTGCCTCACTGGTTGTCGGGATTTTCAGCTCGCAATGTGTTCGACATGGACATGCGGCACAGCCTGCGGACGAGACCGTAGTGAATGCCGATGAAAAGTCTGAGCCAACACTCAAAATCCAGATCACTGATGTTGAAGCGTCGCTGGATCCTCGGAACCAGCCGAATTACACCATTGCGTTAATCATTGCGGTGAAGGTCGAAAACACCAGCGATAAAGCCATCACGATTGCTCGTGAGCATTTTCAAATGCTGGTTGACGATACGCCCGCTGAAATTGGTTCGGTGGTATCGCATCCCAGTTTCTCCAGAACGACCCTTGAACCAGGCAAGACCGCAGAAGGTTGGGTTGGATTCGGAACAATTGCTTACGATGGTACTGAGCCATCAATGGTCCTTCGCTGGCAACCACCTGCCACGGACACGAATCTCAATGAGAGTACCTTGAATCGCGTGGATATAAATCTGAACAAAGAATTGCGTAGGCAGAGCGACTTCAAGCTGAATCGCCTTGGTCCTGAAGACTGCCTGTTGCAGATTACAACCAATCGAAATCTGGATGTGTTCGCGATTTGGCCGGTGGCGGAATTGCTCAAAAGGGCTGCGAAAGAAAAGGTCAGTCGAATTCTTTTTTCACCAGCGACCGACAAGCCTGTCGTGATCCACGAAGAATTCAATGTATGGCTGAGTGCTCTGATTGACCCCGGCGCAATTGCGAATGATCCGAATTTGAGATTTGCTCAACGACTGACGCCTCCTTTTCCCAAACAGGAAATCAAGTTCCAGCAGATCCTTATGGGTGGGATCTCGGAGGCTGTTAACAGGCAGTATGGACTGTACCGACGGCCTGTGGCTGTGTTGCCGACCGTAGAAGCAGCGGTCGCTCAGGCACTGACTCCTGTCTATCGTCATGTTGCAACTGAGGTCGCCGTGGCTGATTTACAAAATAGCAATCCGGGCGTCCGTCGTGCAGCGATGGCTGGGGCTGTTGATCGATTGACTCCCGAGCAGGCAGAAATCATCATCAATGAAGCACTGCGAGGTTCGCCGGAGCTCCAGTTGGAAGTGGCTGGTTATCTAAACTTGATTCCCGGTGCGAAATCCGTTGAAACCCTCCGGATTCTCAGCGACAGCACCGATCCGAAAGTTTCCGTGGTTGCATTGAGATCGTTGATCCGCAGTCTGGATCCAGGAGCAGAATCTGCAATGAACGATTTGTGGAGAGCGAGTCAGGGAAAGCCCGAAAAACAGAATCAGATTCTTTCTGCCATCATTCAACTGAACAGTGAACGCTGGACGTCGTTGGTGGCAAGTTATGTGGCGGAAAGTTTCCAGGAGCCTGCTGCTGGCGGCTCTGTCTCTGTTGTGTCCGTTGAAGTGCCAGCGCCGGCCGTGGAGGCTAA
>JAYVNW010000737.1:0-1921 GCA_043758225.1 Candidatus Kuenenia sp.
TAACTTGTCGGTGTTCTATGTCGCCGTCACCCGAGCAGCGCATGCGATGCACATGCTGACGAAACCAATGACCGGCAAACAGCCGCCAAAAACATTCGCAGGTTTGTTGCTGGCGTCGCTGACCGATCAGTCGCAGGCCGAAGCGTCAGTGCTGTTGTATGAAACCGGTGATGCAGGCTGGTACAAATCTGTGCCGGAAATGACGCAGGTGAAGACCGACGGGCGGCCATCGAAATCTCACATCGTGCCGCACGTTCGACTTGCCCCGATGCCCGATGGACGCCGTCGCGGCCTGACACGACGCGCTCCATCGCGACACGATGAGACGCGTTTGTATCTACCCGCTGTCACATCACTGATCGCTCGCCGTGAAACGATGCCAGCCTCCACAGATGTCGCCGAAGCAGGTGCGCGAACAATCGTCGATCCGAAAACTCGCGGGACCGTCATGCACGCATGGTTCGAATGTATCGAATGGCTCGACGACGCAACTTCGAAACCAGATGAATCCGTGCTCCGCGCCGTCGCGGCAAAACTAACGGTGCCCGATGCCGCCGTCGATCGCTTGCTGCCCGGCTTCTACGCCGCGATACAGCAGCCCGAAACGCGCCGCGCGTTGCAGCGTGATGCGATCAGTTCAGTGGAATCGTTCGCAGCCTTTCGCGGTGCCATCGACTCAGGTCAGGCCACCACAAAAGTCGAACGCGAACGCACGTTTGCGATGCTGCATGAGAATGAGCTTGTTCTTGGATCAATCGACCGTTTGGTGTTGCTCATGCAGAACGGACGGCCGATTGCGGCTGACATCATCGACTTCAAAACCGACCGTTTTGCTGGAGACCGCAACCGCTGGATCGAAGCCCGCCGCCTGCACTACGGCCCTCAGTTGGAAGAATACCGCTTCGCCGTCTCCCAATGCTTCGGTGTCCCGCTGCAGCACATCGGAACGCGGTTACTGCTGATCGAGGCGGATGCTGTCATTGCGACTGACAGATCACAGTCCTGAAACACTCCAGAACTTGGCACGAATAGGCGATTACTATGGCAATGCTGCTAAGAGGCGTCCAGGAATAACTCCTCTGCGAGTTCACGCAACCGATCATCTTCATGTGTCAGCATATGAGTCCTCTGCTCGCTGGAAAGCAGAGGAACGATGGACAGTTCCAGAAACAATTCAAGGCAGTCCGCGTTGAGACCCGCATCGTTGTACTTGAGGGCACCTGCCAGAAATCCTATGTTCTGAACGAGCACTTTTCTTTTCTGCCGTCGGCTCATCGGTCCGATTAGCCTAATCAACGCCTGCCTGTTCGAACGATTCGCGGCGAGTTCGAGTCTGTCTTCGACAACTTCGACAATCCGCATCAGCTCTGAGATACGTTCGATGAGTTCACGATATAGCGATGAATCGGGATTTACATGTTCGACAATCGTGCGGAATGACATCCACGTCAAGTTTTCCCACGCTTCCATCTGTGGAATCAGCTTGTCCAGAAATGCACGCCAATCGTGCCATTTGACGTCCAGTTTCTGTAGTTTGCACAGCACGAACATTTCTCGCCACGGACCGAATTTTTTGTCGGCCGTCTCCCCAAGACACACATACGCCAACCTTCTCTGGGCTTCACTGACCGAAGTTTCGGCATAGACCAGCAGTCGATTCCGACAACTGATGTCCGTTTCCGTTTTCAGCATTGTCATCAAAAGCGTCAGATATCGACCAGGTGCTTCATCACTTTCAGACGCCAGCCCCCCGACAGCGTGAATCGCCTCAATTCTGATCTCAGGTGACGGATCGTCCAGATACCGAACAATCTGTCGAATCAGGTCTTCGTTCTCAAGAATCATTCCGAGCCGCGGCCGCCGTATTGCTGCCAGAACGTGTCTAATTCCGGCAACACTCACGCATTGCAGCAGGCGTAGC
>JAYVNW010000738.1:0-2773 GCA_043758225.1 Candidatus Kuenenia sp.
GTGTGCGCAGCCGGTGAACGCACTTATGAGTTCCGACACCGTTCGTCCTTGAATTCGCCCGCAAATGTCAACGACTCGATTCTCACTTCGATCACTTTCCCGGTGGCAAATTACTTTTGTAATCATGCTTTCGACTGGCGCAGCCGGCTTGTTCGGGATCTGGTACCGGCAACCAGACCCCGACGTACTGATCGCGCGAGCGTACGACGCCGTTCAGAACGGAGATTTTGATTCAGCGCGGCAGGCACTCCGCGAACTCCATCAACACGATCGCAGCAACGCTGAGGTGGTTGAGTGGCTGGCCGAAATATGCCTGAGTGCCGGAGACCAGGAAGCGGCCATCGATTGGTTGGAGCAAGTTCCGGACTTATCCCCGCAGAAAGCGGTCGATGGGGCATTTCGCGGCGCTCAACTCTCGATGAGTTCGAACCGAGCTGCCAAGGCTCGTCAATGTCTCGAACGCTGCCTGCGATTAAACCCCGATCACGAGCCAGCGCGACGCTTGCTGATTCATCTGGAACTAATTCTGACGCGGTCGGAAGCAATGCTTGCTCAGATTGCTGAACTGGACCGACGCGGGCAGGCAACACCGGCGGATGTCGCGTTGTTTTGCGTCGGAAGGAATTTTCACTGGGAGGACGATTCTCATCTTGAGTGGTTGGAGGCTTGCGTTGCGGAATCACCGGGAGATTGTCTGACTCGCACTGCGTTGGCCTACTACTACAGTTCGCAGAGCCGACGTGACGACGCGGTCGCGCTGTTGCGCAGCCCCGACGTTCCACGCACGGGTTTCGAACGGTGGCGCATCACCCTCGGAATGATCGAGGATGACATCAACCACGACAATCTCCAGAAAGCTCGCGAAGGATTATCGCGAATGCCGCCGGAAGCGGACGCAATCCTGCGAACGTGGTTAGCGTATGGCCGGATCTTCAGCGAACAGAACGAAATCGATCGGGCAATTGTCGCCTACGACAATGCATTCCGGCTCAGCCCCTTTGATCCCGAACCCATTTCGGCAATATCGCAGTTGCTGACTCGCCAGGAGAAGCACGACGAAGCATCGCACTGGGCTTTTCGCGCGCAGTTAAACAGTCAGCTGTGGCAGATTCTGAGCCATGAAAAACCGCTCGACGCGCAGGGACCATCCACGAACACCGTGGTGAAGATGGGTCGCCTGTTACAGGCACTCGGCCAGCACAGAGAGGCCACCATCTGTTTCGAATCGCTGTTCGATAATTCTGAATTTGGCGTTGAGGCGACGCGACTGGCGGAAATTACGCGTCAGGCCGCCGATCAACAGCGTTATCTGACAGTTGTGGGAGTGCAGGATCTCGACCGCAGCTTTTCAGTCGCAGGCACACGAAGCGAAATAACCCGGTGGGAGGGCAGCGGAGGAATTTCGAACGGGGCGGCTTCCGATGCGACGATCGAAATGCGGGACATTGCGGCAAACGTGGGGCTGGACTTCACCTTCTTCCGTGGGGATTCCAGGGAAGACTTTCTTGCGGAAACGCTCGGCGGAGGAATAGGGGTTATCGACTTCGATCTGGACGAATGGCCCGACGTGCTATTGACGCAGGGGACCTCGCTGCCGGTCTCGCCACAAACCACGCATTCCAATCGTCTGTTCCGAAACATCAATGGGACTTTGGCAGTCGATGTCACCGCCGAAACAGGCGTGGCCCATGGCGGCTACGGACAAGGCTGCGCCGTCGCGGACACTAATAATGATGGATTCCCCGATCTGTTCGTTTGCAATCATGGTGAGAATGTTCTCTACAACAACAACGGGGATGGAACGTTCAGTGATGTGACACATGAAGCCGGACTGCACGGGCAGAAATGGAGCACAAGTGCGTCATTCGCTGACTTCGACAGCGACGGAGATCTCGACTTATACAGTGTGACTTACGTTCGCATCCCGGAGGGCGACGTGAAGCGGTGTCGCATGGGAAACTACGTTGGACCATGCCGCGTCATGGACTATCCGGCCGAGCAGGACACCTTTTGGATCAACAATGGCAACGGCACGTTTCAGGATCGCACTGATTCTGTGGGAATTCAGGCAGCCGACGGCAAGGGGCTGGGAGTCATTTCGGCCGACTTTGACAATGATGGCTGGATCGATCTTTTCGTCGGTAACGACACCACTGCGAATTTCCTGTTTAAGAACCTTGGAACTCGGACCGAGGCGACGGAGGTGACCGAGTCTGAATGGCAGGGTTTCCAGGAGATTGGTCTGCTGGCGGGCGTTGCCTTTAATCGCGACGGCAAAGCCGAAGCCTGCATGGGCATTGCCTGCGAAGATCTCAATGATGACGGACTCTTTGACCTTTTCGTGACAAACTATGAAAACGAAACGAATACGTTCTATGCGAATCTGGGGGGCCTGGGCTTTGCGGATGAAACGCATCGTCTGAATCTGGCGGAAGCAAGTCGTCCAATGTTAGGCTGGGGAGCCCAGTTCATCGATCTCGACGCCGACAGTGACCGGGATTTGTTCGTCTCCAACGGGCACTTGTATGATATACCGATGCGTTCTCAATTGTTCCTCAATCGTTCCGGCCAGTTCGAGGAAATATCCAGTCGTGCCGGTCAGTTCTTCGAGGCAAAAAGATTTGGACGAAGCGCTGCCATCATCGACTGGAACCGCGATTTGGCGGCCGATTTGATCGTCAGCTTTCTCAAGAGCCCCGTGGCGCTGCTGACAAACAGCATTCCGAACGGAAACCGATTGTCTGTTCGACTGATCGGTGTTTCATCAACTCGG
>JAYVNW010000739.1:0-7943 GCA_043758225.1 Candidatus Kuenenia sp.
CGTATACCCGTCGCTCCGCCGACGGGACATCCAGTCAATCCTTGCCCTTGCGATACTGCCGACTGGCTTGCGCCAGAATTTTACGTTCGCGTGAATTCAGACTCGCCTCGCCCTCGCGGCTGATTTTTTCAAGGATGTCATCCACCTGAGCGCTCAGATTCGACTCTGGCTCTGGAGCTTCATTGAAGACTCGCAACTGTCCTCGTTTTCGACGTGACGTGATACGTCCGGCAAACTGATCCCACCAGCGGGTAATTCGCATGTGCCAGCGAAAGTACAGAAAGCCAAATACCAGGCCGCCGATGTGTGCAGAATTTGCAATCTGCGAAGCCGCAGTTTCGTTCTTAAAATACGCCACCACCTGGCTGATCATGGGCACCGTATCGATCGCCACGAACGCCGCCAGCAGCCATCGGAACTCAATGGGAATAACCCCCATCAGCAGCACCTTTTGCCGAGGATAGTGCAGTGCCACCAGACAGAAAACCGCCATGGTCGCACCCGACGCTCCGATGATTTGTGCGTTGATATGGACCAATTGGTAGAACACGAGCGAACAGATTCCGGCGAAGACGCCCGCAACCAGATAGAACCAGAGGAATTCACGATCCCCCAGCAGTTCCCGCAAAACGCCACCGATCGAATACAGGACCATCATATTGAAAATGATGTGGAACAGATTCTTCTGGTCGTGACAGAAAGCATATGTCAGCAGACGCCAAATCTGGCCCTGATGCACGACATGTTCAAAGTCCAGTGCCAGCCATTCCTGAACCAGTGAAGTGACGCCGCCAGGACGACTCGTCATCATTTGCAACACAAATACGGCCACAGTGACAATGACGATAATCAGGGTCATCGGCTTTGACGAAGGCCTGCGAAATGATCCAACGTTGTCATCGTATCCGTCTCGCAGATACTCGCGGTTTTCAAGTCCCATCGGTGCGATTTCTCAATCCCTGCCCCGCATCTCGAAGTGGGGCTGTTTCGTGAATTCTGTGCAGTGTCAGATATGGCTGATTTAAAGTCTAACCCCCATTCGCGAAAGCGTCGACTTGAATTTCCCGACTCCTCTTACTCAGGCCAAGCGCCCTTGTTCCACTCTCCGAGCTTCAACTTGTCCGGATTCAGCACGAAATGCTGAACTTTGCTGCGTTTCCATGTGTAAGTCATGTGGACGCTACCGTCTGATGCCTGAATCACTGCAGGATACGAGAATTCAGCCTTCTCTTCGCGATCAAGCGTCAAAGCGGGTTTCCAGTCAACGCCATTGTCACTTACGGCGACATTGATCATTTCCCGCCCTCGTGGCATTCCAGTCCTGCGATTCGTATGATTATACACCAGCAAATGACGCCCGTCCCTCAGAGTCACTGCATCGATTCCGCTGTTGGGATTCGGGAGACTGATTGGCTTAAGCTCACTCCATGATCGCCCATTGTCCGACGACGTCGTCGAAAGAATTGGCCCCTCGCCATTCTGGTTGCGACACAACGCCTGGATCGAACCACCCGGATGCTTCAGAAGAGTCGGCTGAATTGCGCCAAGTGATTTTCCTTCATTGATGACAGGTGTTCTCTGCCATGACAGGCCCTGATCCTTCGTCATTTCGAAGTGGACGCGCCAGCCATCGAATTCCGTACTGCTGCCGCACAGGAGAGTTCCATCCTTTAACAGAATCGGTTTGTTGCGAACCGGGCCGTCGATGTGTTCGGGCAACCTTCGAGCCATCGACCACGTCACGCCGTGATCAGAAGATTGACTCACCATGCCCCACCAAGTATCAGGGCTGGGACCGCATTTCCAAAACAGCATCAATGGGCCGTCTGGATATTGGTAGAGTACCGGATTCCATGTCGGATGGCGATGGACAGTTCCGTCCGGCAATGTGTATTGAATCCCATTGGCGACTTCGACAGAGGGTGTCCACTGTCCATTGATATGTCGTGACACCCAAATACCGACGTCGGGATCACGTTCTGACGTGCCACCAAACCACGCCGCTATCAGTCCCGCTGGCGTTTCCTCAATGGTTGAAGCATGACATTCCGGGTAGGGTGCCGTATCGTAGATGAATTCGTGCTTAATGACAGCCGGATCATCAGCCGCGCAGGCCGTGATGGATACGAACGCGAGACACGCAAGAGTGCAGAATGCTGATTGGTACATGTGTGCGAATAACCTCGACGCGTTGTGTGTTTAGCAACGACCGTTGGACTGTACTCCAGGCCCGTCCTCCGAAGTTCAGCCAACGGCTTCCACTTCAAACCCCGGTCGATAACTTTTCGTCAACATCGCCGCAGCACTATCGTGCCCTTTGAGCGTCATCGATTCCGTATCCCATTCAAGCTTCACGCCAGGGAGTCTAGCTGCGATGTTGCCCAGCTGTACGGTTTCTGACAGCGGACCTGCGTATTCAAATCCGTCGGTCGTCTTCGCACCGGAGATCACAGCATCAACCCAATCATGCCAATGACTTGATCCGTTCACCTCGGGCATTGCAAAGCTGGCGAACTTAGACTGCGGATACAACTGTGGCTTTGCAACGTGCGGCAATATCATGACGCCACCTTCGCCGATAAACAATGATCCGGCCCCTGGCAGTTCAGTACCTTCCGGCAACATTGCAAGCTCCGCCGGGGGCTTTAATCCTCCATCGCGCCAGATAACCTTGATCGTGCCGCCAGCGGTATACTTCGTCCCAGGGAATTCGAACGTGAGAGTTTCAGGACCTGGCCAGACTTCGGAAGTTGTTCCGTCGTTCTTTGCCTCAATTGAAATTGGAGCTCGAATGCCCAACGCAGTGAAGACGGGATCAAGGATGTGACATCCAAAATCGCCCAATGCTCCCGAACCAAAATCCTGCCAATCCCGCCACTTGAATGGATGATAGACGTCTGCAGCAAAGGCTCGCACAGGAGCCGCACCAAGCCACAGGTCCCATTCAACACCTTCCGGAACCGTAGCGTCCGCCGGGCGATCCGTCCGATTGCAATACTGCCGTCCCTGCACGCCGACCCACGAATGCACTTCGCGAACTTTTCCGATCGCTCCGTCCTGAATGAGCTTGACCCCCATTCGATATTCAGAGTTGGAATGAATCTGATTTCCCATCTGAGTCGTCAGTTTTTTCTGTTCCGCCAACAGCCGCATTTGGCGAGATTCCCAGACTGTATGCGTCAGTGGTTTTTGACAATACACGTGTTTGCCAAGCTGCATCGCCGCCATCGCGATTGGAGCATGCATGTGGTCCGGAGTCGAAACTATGACAGCATCAATCTTGGCTCCAATACCTGCAAGGAGTTGGCGATAGTCAGCAAAATGCGGGACTCCGGCGAAGGCTGCATCGGCCTTGTCGAAACGCGACTTATCAATATCACAAAAGCCGACAAACTTTACGCTGGCATGTGATCCGATATTTAATAGGTCAGACCAGCCCATGCCGTTGACGCCGATTGCCGCGACGTGCAGAGTCTGCTGCAGCGTTGCCGCCTGGACAATCGCAGGCATCGCAATCAGAGTCGATGCAGCAACAGCGGACTTTGTGAAAAATCGACGACGTGGAATTCTAAGGTGAGTCATGTATGGGTTCCTTGGACGATGGATTTTCTGCAGGTGATGTTGCCTGTTTATGGATCAACCAGCAGCGGTGCCCAGGTTCCGGGCATTAACTCTGGAACCTTGCCGTCAGACGGCAGCGTTGATGCCACTGCGACCTTAAGCGACGCGGACAGTTCTTCCACGGTCGCCTTATGTTGGCCTTTTTCCCCAAGGTTTGTCAACTCGCGAGGGTCATTGTCGTGATCATAAAGTTCCCTGCCAGCCTCGCCACCGTCCCATTCTGTGTAGCGCCAACGTGGCGTGCGGAGCGAATAGCCGAAGAACAAACCTTTGGTCTCGTCTGGATTTTTACCGCTCCGACGCCCGCCTCCGCCACGCATGACTTGAGTCAACGCCCAGCCGCGACCGACATGCGACGGATCTTTGAGCATCGGAACCAGACTCTGGCCTTGAATGTTTTTCGGAGTTGTCACGCCACAAAGTTCCGCCAACGTTGGAAACAGATCCACCTGCGACACCGGAGATTCAGCCACTTTCCCTTTTGACATACCCGGAGCGACGATCAGCATCGGTACGCGCGAACTTTCTTCGAAGAGACTCATTTTCTGCCACAACCCATGTTCGCCCATGTGGTAACCATGGTCGCTGGTGAACACGATCACGGTATTGTCATCAAGGCCGCGACGTTCGAGCGAATCCACAACAACGCCAACCTGAGTATCCATGAAACTAATGCTGGCATAGTACGCTTGCCGGCATTGACGTCGCAGATCGTCCGTGAGTGTTTCCTGTTCTGTTTTCTGGCTGGCTAGACCGGCCGCCGGAATGTCAACGCGATCTTCCTCAATGCCCTGCACAACGGGCATTTCGGATTCTTTGTACATATCGAAATATGGTACCTTCGGTGCGACGTAAGGAGTGTGAGGCCGAAAGAATCCGACAGCGAGGAAGAACGGACGATGCTTGTCTCTGGCACAACGTTCGAGCACCCAGTCCGCATCTTTCGCCATCATCGCATCGGTGTGATGTTCGTCACTCTTTGGCGAAGCGTACCAACTCAACGTGCCGCCGAATTGATTCTTCATGAGGCTAAAAATCTGCGGATGCTCTTCCAATCGATCCACGCCTGCAGGATTTAGTTCCAGTTCCCACGACCCCGGATCGTCGTGCCCATTCGTGCCGATAGAATTTGGCACGTTGTAATGATACAGCTTTCCGACTCTTGCGGCGAAGTATCCCTGCTGTCGAAATGCCTGCGGCATACTCAATTGCTGCGGAATCGTCTGACGAAAGATCTGAGCGTTTGCATGAATGCCCGTGCTGTTGGGATACAATCCGGTAAGCATCGAATTGCGACTCGGTCCGCATAGCGGAAACGAGCAGTACGCTTTGTTGAATAATACACCTCGTGCCGCAAGTCGATCGATATTCGGCGTCTTGACTTGCGGGTCGCCATAACATCCCAGCAGGTTGTTCAAATCATCAGAGATGATGAACAACACATTCTGCTGAGCATCAGTAGCGAAAGCTGAGGAACAGCACGACAGAATCAGACACGAACACGTCATCCATCGATTCATAACAATTGCCTCACTTGAAGAAGGGAAGTGTGACGGCATGTTAGCTCGACGAGATGCAATTGGCTATGGTAACAACTCGGCCAAATCAGACGGTTTTGCAATCATCCCTCCACACAACGAAATCGGTTGCAGCAGAAATCGCCAGACTGGTGGAACGAATTTTCGCCACAGGAACCCGAACAATACACTGCCGTACTTTCCGACCAAACCCATCAGCAGAATGCTCGATGCGTTGAGAGCAGTGACGATCGTTAGCGAGATTGGAGTTGTTCCCCGCTCCATCCCGACCTTGACACCGAGCATCAATAGGATTGTGATCGTCAAGAGCGATGTGCCGCTAAAGTACCTGCGATCAATCCACGTCAGCCAAAGCCCGCGATTCATCGCGATCCATCCGCATAGACTTGTCGTCCCGACAGTCGCAGAAATATGGCCCGTGCCAGCGCCATTCGTTTTCCATGTCACAACCCACAGCAGGAATCCCACCGGCGCGGCAACAAAGTACGTGATCAATAGACATCGCCTGTCAATTCCACCCGGCCGTCGCATAAACAGGAGCAACAACACGACGATCGGCATAGCCAGAGGTGCAGCCCAGAACGAACGACTCCAAATGTACTCCGGTGCCCGCATCCACAATGATTGAGACATCGCGATACCCGCGTCGTACTCCTGCTGCAAGCGATGGATATTCGCAGCACGAGCGACCCGCATGCCTTCCTCGTAGCGATCGAACTCGATCGCGGCCTCTTCGAATCACCCCATACTGGCATGAAGCGTTTCGGTTTTCATTGCGACTAACATCAACAGACACGCGCAAAGTCCAGTTTTCATGAGACACTCCAGACGTCACTAACTAGAATTGGCTGGCTGCACTCGACTTGCCCGCCGATCGATCTCATTGAGCGATGTCCATCCTGTATTTGTTTAAACTTTTTTGAAGAAGAAAGAATCTTCTTCAACGCATATGGCACTTTGATATTGGCGCATTGGATCTGATGAAGCGTCTGCTATGAGCAAATTTAATGTATCGAATCGTGCAAACATGTGCTCTTCAGCTGAACGCCATTGATATTGACCGCGTTCGCATGTTGACCGCGTTCGATTGTGAATCACATAGAACACCGTTAACTTTCATGTCGTACGCCGTAACGCGTGAACGGAGATTCGGACTCAGATTTCAGCGGCGAAACTTCGTTTCAGAACCAACGGACGGCCGCGGTGTTTGTAAAGGAATCCGTACTTTTCGAGTCCTGCGATAACCTCGAACAAAAGGTAACGACCGGCGTTTTGGCTCATGACTGAATCCGCTCCCATCAACATGGCTGGCAACTGCGAAACTCTTCGGGAGACACCCAGAATCGCTCTCGCACTCGGTGGCGGTGGAGCGCGAGCGGTCTATCAGGTCGGCGTGCTGCGTGCCGTCGCGCGGCTTTATCCGGCTCTGAGGATTCCCGTACTGACAGGTGTTTCGGCCGGCGCGATCAACATCTCGCACCTCGCCAATCACACTGGAACTTTTCACGAAAAGATCGAAAGCCTTTCCGAATTGTGGCGAAGTCTGCAACTGGACAACGTCTTCGCCACGAGTGGCCCGTCACTCTTATGGCGTGCGCTTCGAGTTGGAATTCTACTGGCGTTGGGACGTGCTCCTGGAATGCGTGGCGTTCATGGAATGGTTGACACTCAGCCGCTGCGACTCTTTCTCCGCAACGCCCTGCACGCTAAAGACGGCTACCTGCCAGGAATACAGGAGAACATCGAACATGGCCGACTGGACGCCGTCGCGCTCACAGCGATCTCGTATGGAACGGGAGATACCGTTACGTTTCACCAAGGCCGGCAAATGGCCGGTTGGGGGCAGATGAGACGACGTAATATTGAAACTCCGCTGACTGTCGAACACGTGATGGCTTCGGCGGCTTTGCCACTTTTCTTTCCGCCTATTCAGATCAATGAAGACTGGTACGGAGACGGCGGCATTCGACTGGTGAGTCCATTGGCACCAGCACTGCTGTTGGGAGCAAATCGTATTCTGGCGATTTCGAACCACTACTTGGGCGGAAGCTGCGAACTTCGTCCGGTCACGGAGCCGCCATCACCGGCGACAGTTTTGTCATCACTTTACAACGCGGTGTTTCTCGACCAGCTCGATCACGATGTTCAGGAGATGCAGATGATCAACAAGCTCGTCCACGCACTTCCACGGGAACGACGAATGGGATTTCGTGACATCAAGCTGCTCGTGATTCGTCCGTCAGAAGACGTTGGGGCCATCGCCTATAAACTCCGACACCAGCTTCCGCCGACACTCCGCCATCTTTTGGGCCGGTTGGGTGCGGGTGACATTGGCAGTCAGGACTTTCTAAGCACCGTATTGTTTCATAGGATATTCATTGAACAAATGATGCAGGTCGGCGAACGTGACGGCGAGTCGCAGGCTCCGAGAATCAGGAGATTCTTTGAAAGTTGACAGAGAAATGATTTTGATTGCAATTGAACCGCAGAGAGAACGGAGTTGATGACCAATGCTGGCTTGAGTTACCGTTCGTCTGAGTTACTCGGTGGACACCGTGAGCTCCGTGGTGAAAAATGAAATCGAACGCTCGGATTCGATAAACACCTCACTTTCAACGGCGAGGGATCTCGTGAATTCACGCAAAGGCCCAGTGACACAAAGGTTAAAGGAAACAGCAAAATCTGTCGAGACGTTTGGAAAATCTGCAACTATTCTTTGCGCCCTTGCGTTGAAATGATTCCGGACGCTGCAATCGCATTGAAATCGCTCAGCTTAACCTGAAC